>CAYXBB010000005.1:0-69179 GCA_964463285.1 uncultured Syntrophomonadaceae bacterium
GTCTTAGGCTCTTGAAGGACTAACCCCTTTCCGGCAACCCTAACAAGTCCCTGATTAACGGTTAATTGATTCGCTTTAAAATCTATATCCTGCCACCGTAACCCTAAAATTTCTCCCCGTCTCATGCCGGTATTAAGGGTCAGGTAGAAAGCCGCGAAATGCTTAGATTCTTTGGCCATCGCTAAAAAGATAGCTGCCTCCGCCGTGCCTAAATACTTAATTTCCTTTTGCTCTTGTTTCGGTAATTCTGCTGCATCAGCCGGGTTAATTGTAATCATCCCTTCTTTTTTCGCCTGCTCTAGGGCTGAACGGATAACGGTATGTATATACCGGATAGTCCTGGGGGAAAGACTGCCCTTGCCGTCTAACCTGCTACCATCCTTGCCCTTTTTGTTGTATAACCCCTGTAAATGTGCTGTCTGCACCTGGGCTAATTTTAAATATCCAAGGGCCGGTATAATATGTTTTTCTGTTAGGTAGCGGTAACTTTCCAGGGTAGTAGGTCGAAGGGATAGTTTCTTATAATCTTCTATCCAGGTAGTTAACCATTCAGCAACCGTAACCTTTGAGGGTTCTCGGTATGTTCCGGCTTGCACTTCCGGAATTGCCTTGCCTAGTTTTTCTTGCACTTCCTTCCGTGTTCGGCCGTAAAAATATTTACGTTTAGGCTTGCCGGTTTCCAGGTTATAACCGACCAATACGCTTGCCTGCCATCGGCCATCCTTGCGCTTAGTTATGCTACCCTCGCCATGTCCTCGCCGTCCTTTCTTCCTTGACACGCTTTGCACCTCCCGTTAATAGTAACTGCATTAAAAACCGTTCTCGAGGCTCAACTATTCCCCCCGCATAAAGGCAACCAGGTCTGCTTCACGAATACGCCATAACCGGCCTGCCTTAAAACCCTTAAGTTTCCCTTTTCGCAGCCAGTCCTTAATAGTGAGTTCCGATACTTGTAAGCGCTCAGCCGCCTGCTCCGGGGTTAACGCTCTTTCTACCGTCATTAAAAACAACCTCCCTTTAACATGTTAATCATACCTTACTATAGGCAAACATAGTTGTCAATAGGTAATACAATAGCAGATATCGTAACCATAGGTATTTAGACAAACAAGGATTAAATCTTTTGATAATATATCAGGGGGCCACTAGGTAAATCCTTATATCCAATGAGTTTCTAGGGGGTTGACAAAAAATAGACACACCATAGAACACCTAGTGCAGCCGTCTTTTGTAAAAAACAGCCGGGCATAACCCCGGTTTTTACTTATCGGCGTGTGCTATGCTTCTTTATCCCGCTTATAATATTTACAGCCCCCGCCGTCCCATAAGATACTGCTGGGTTTCCCCCTCCCTTTCCGGTAAATCCCGCAATGTGCCTTTGTAAAATGAGGATACCTTTGGCCGTGGTTCCTGTGAACACAAGTCCGGCAGACTATCTTGTTTGCATCCACTTCTACGGTATGTAAAACTTCGTCCCTGTCCATTTTGCACCTCCCGGTAATGCCTTTTCATCGAATAAAGCTACTACTACCAGATTAACAGCCCTTTCTCTTATCCTAAATTGGCTGTTTATCCCCTCACGCCTCATTTGCAAGCCCTAACTCCAGAGCTACCGTTTCCACAATGTCCCGGCGCATCCTGAAGTAACTGCTCCTACTGGTAGGCAGTTCCATACATACCTGCTGCCAGCTTTTCCCCTGCCGGTATATCAATTCAAATAAATTCTTATGTGTTTCAGGTAATAGGGTAAGGGCTCCATCTATCGCCCGGATTGTTCTTTCCATGTGCACAATAGCCCTGTTCGTTACTAAACGAAGGCCCTTACATTCTGTCGGTTTCGATATACCCCCGCTTGTTCCTAACGCTCTTAATGGTGTCTCCTGCACAATATCATCCTTCAGCATTTCTAATTGCCTTACTGTCTCATCGTAACCGTAAAGCTCATACTCAATATACTTACGGACGCTCTTATGCAGCTTCACCGTTTACCCCCCTTAACTAATCACACCACAACATAGGTTAAGGCCCGATAATTCTATAAATAATCACCGGGCCGCTACCAGTATTATTCAACCTCGATTAACTCTAACAACTTCTTAAATTCGTCTTTTCGGCTTGTAAGCCAGGCCTTGCCGTCGCTTTGCATTTCATTGCTTAACCTGCTTTTTATATAGTCCCTTATTTCCTCTGTTGTGGTTAGCCTTTCACTCACCTTTACCCCTCCCTTAATTATTTGAAATAATCCTTGCCTTCTCGCTAACTATGCCCCTAGGTGTTCCGGTAAACTAAACACTGGTCGGAAGGTCGGGCCATCGCTTATTGGGTAAAGGTTTAAGTCATTATCAATATTCCTGGGATATAATCCCCCCCGGCCATTGCTTTTGATATGCTCTTTAATCCCTGGGTTAAAATACTCTCTGCTTGTGGCGGCAACATGGTTAATCACTATTTCCAGCTTCCTAAGCCCCGGTAATTCTGGCCCCTGTTCAATTTCACTCATTAGTTCCTGCTGCTTAGTAAGGTTAAAATTTGCCGGTCTTTCTTTCTCTCGCCGCTCAAGTTCCCTATAAAGCAGCCAGGTAAACACTTCATCGGCATTGTGTCTGCTGTATAGTTCCTGTAGCTTGCTGTAATCGGCTTCCGGTAGTATTTCCTTCCACCAGGCCAGGTTAAATAGCTTTTCGCTTGCATCTATCTCCGGGCCTGGCTCCGGCTCCAGATATTTTTCCCTTATTCCCCCAATCATAGCTTTTGCTTTTGCAGCTCGCTTGTTAACCAAATCATAAACCGCATTTTTAGTTTTAGCCCGTTCTTCTCTCTTAAACTGTTCGTTCCTGGTCTTATCCAGGTAAACCCTATGGTAGCCTTTTATTAACTTCTCCTATTCCCCTTTCGTTCCGTCAAATGCCGCCGCTATCTCTGGCAAATAGTCCCTTACATCAAACTCTCTTAACTCTTTAATTCTTAAACTCATTAAGTAACACCCCTTTCAAATTTTAATATCTTCCCTGGCCCCCGGCCATACAATCTTCTAGCTAGCTGGTCAATTGGGGTTGCTGCCACCGCTTGCATCATCTGGTATGCCGCCGCTGCTACTTCATCGGAATAGCCAACCGAACGGGCCAGGGCCTCCACCTGCTCTAAGGTAATACTCCCATATTCCTTTAATCGCTCCGGTTCCCCCAACCGTTCCTTTATTAACGCCACCATAGCCGAATTACTTTGAATAACACCTAACACGCTGCACCCCCTCCTTTTTACAGCATACCGGCCGCCATTCGCCTAAAATTCCTGTTGTCTTCCTTGGTTTCCCGTTCAATTTTTACATCCTCCACCTCTACCGGGCCAGTCGGTTTCAAGTTCTCCCCATATAAACCAACCGCCCGCAGAATATGCACTGCTGCTGCTTGCCTTAGCTTTTCATCCCCACTGGTAACATCATCAGCCAGGGCATCAACCGCCTGTCCCACTAATCCCCGCAACCGTTCCACCTGGCCGCCCCATACCTCCTGCCGCCGAAGGTTTAACTCCGCTATAAACTCCACGTTGTTATTACGCCATTCGGTAACGGTCTGCCGGGCCACCCCTACCGCCTCCGCTGTCTCCCGGTCATTCTGGCCCTGTATTAACAGGTCGATAGCATTTTCCTGTTCAACGGTTAAACGTCTGGTTTTGTCTGGTTTCGCCACTACTTCACCCCCTCCCATGCTCTAATTCGGCCGCTGTTGCCTTTTTGCGGTCAATATGGGTGTATTGGTATCCCCTGCCATCTCTTTTAACACCTTACGCTGCCAGCAACGTCGCCGATATTCTCTTACTTTGTCCTGGTTCTCTCGTTGCCACCGTTAATCACCCCCAGTCGCTTGTGCTCCGGGCTACGGTATCTAGTTTTTTTCTTTTTGTTGTCATACCGGCCCTCGAGAACCTTGGTCATGTTATGATCATTCTTAATTAGCCAGTCGATGTCAGCCCGCCAGTTGCGGTCATTAACACCCCGGCAAAAGTCACTTGCCTCTACTTTCCGGAATACTTCCTCAAAGATGGCTAGGTTACAATCAAATTGCTGCCATCGTGCCCGTAGATATCGCCACCGGGTATCAGATAAAGCCCTAACCTGGGGCAGCGAAGGGCATAAATCGTTATAAAGGGATTTAATTTTTCCATAAGGAGTAGGAGGCTGTTCTTCTTCCCCTTCTTTTTTCTCATTCTGAATGTCAGGGCAATCATCTGTATTAAGGGAATCAGGAATCATGTTAAGGGAATCAGCAGGATTTGTATGGTGCTGGCATGGTGCTTGTATGGTGCTTGTATGCGAATACTCGGGAGCAGGTATTTCGCTATCCCTTTCATTCATGTGTGGGTTCTGATGTTTCGTGAAGTTTATTACCTGAATATAGTCTTTGCCGTCTACCCGATAGCGGATAATAAACCCCTTATTTGCCAGTTGATTTAACAGATCATCTGCATTACAATTGTCATAGGGTAATATTTCGGCTTTTATCCTTTTGGGGCGATCTTCAAGTCGCCCCTTTCTATCTGCTACACACCATAAACCGGCAAATAAAATTCTCCCTAACGGTTCAACTTCTGCCAACTTATCATTCATAAAAAAGCCGGGTTTAATATTTCTCGACCGTGCCAATATTTTCACCTCCGATTAAACCTTCCATTCTTAAATTGGCCTAGTCGCATTATGGTTTAGCCAATCTACAAGCCTGTCTCGCACTACAATAAGCCTTTTTTCACCAACCCTAACTGCCGGGAAATCCTTTTGTCGGGTTAGCCGGTAAACAACATTTTCCGATACCCCCAACAATTTAGCTGTTTCGCTCACGTTCAACGTCAAAGGTAATTCTTTTAAATTCTTTGCTATATTCAATCACTTCACGCCCTTTCTAGTTGCTTTTAATACCATTATCACCCATATAAGAGCTACTGTCAAGTATGAACATATGTCATAACATTGTAGTTACATTGTAATACATCGTAAAACATAGCAATTAATAATCTAGGTGGATAGTAGGCTATGTAAGGGTATCATGGCAAATTGACATAGTGTTGACACACTAGGCATGCTAAAATAATGTTACATAAGGGGATAGATATCTTATGAGCTTAGCCATAAAGCCTTTTAATAAGGGGTTTTTAAACATATGGGGCATTAGAAGGAATGCCCATCTTGAAACTACGAATCAGGAGGTCGCAGGTTCAAATCCTGCCGGGCGTGCCAGGGGAACAGTCAAATTTCAGGTAAGATGTTTGGCTGTTCCTTTTTTAATCGTAACCTTCCAATACTGCCGGCGCAGCACATTTACCGGAAAAATTGTTTAGGGAAAAAAGAGATCGGGGCATCCGGTTATTCAAGAGAGATTGAAACGGGAACATTTTTTGTTTCCGGTAGTCTACCTAAAAAAAGGGGGAGATCGGGAAGTGATCACGCAATTTAAAAAGCACCTTTCCGGGAGGCTCGTTTTATTGCTGTTGGCGGCGTTGTTCTGCCTTACTTCGTGCAGTGCCCGGGAAAAAGCATCTGACTCCGCTTTTCCAAATTTCAATTCTCCGGATCAAGAGGAGTCCGGGATAGAAGGTAGTGGCAGCGTTGAGGGCGCAAGCACCGTTCGCTATCGTATTCGCACCGGATCGTTGGATCTAACGGTTACCAGCACCCGGGAAACGGTAGAAAAAGTGCGGCAAATCATTGACGATACCGGGGGGTATATCAGCGACTCATATATCTACACTGTTAAAGAAAACCTTTATCATGCCAACCTGACCCTGCGGGTACCCGAAAATCGCTTTGACGCCGTCATGGAACAGCTTCGCGACTTAGGTAAATTTTCTGACGAACGAACCGGAAGCGATGATGTGACCATGCCCTACCTGGACCTGGAAGCACGCCTCAAGACCCTGGAGGCTCAGGAGGTGCGCCTGCGGGAACTCCTGGCCAGGGCTGAATCGGTGGAGGATCTCCTAAACGTAGAGCGCGAACTGCAAATGGTGCGCCAGGAGATCGAATCTCTTTCTGCCCAATTTAAACATCTGCAGGATCAGGTGCGCTTTTCCACCATTTCTGTTAATCTGCGGGAAGAACAGATCACCGCCACCGCGATCACTTCGGCACCGTTTGCCCATCTGGGTGCTCGAATGAAGGAGGGGTTAGTGCACAGTATTAATTTTGTTCTGGCCGCCCTGGCCGGCATTATGGTGTTGCTGGTTTCTCTGTTGCCTGCGCTGATTGTTCTGGCCCTGATCGCCCTGATAATCCGGGTTATAATCATCCGCCTCAGGCGTTGGCGCCGCCCACCGCCCCCTTCTGCGGACGGGCAATAATTTAAAATTTTCGCCTACCCGGCAGCAATTATTTCATATGGTCATGGAACTATGGATTGCACTGCCAGTTTGGATCTTTCATGCACTATCTTATTCCGCGGGTTCACCAAGAGCATTGCGGTGAAAAATTTGAACACCCCGGTATCGAGTATGCTTCCTTATTGGCTTCCGGGAAAGGTATTTTTTTGATATAACTGGGGAAGAGGTGAGAGACATGTTCCCATATCATTTGCCTAGAAACAAAAATTTGGGGATCTTAATTGTGATAAGTATGATTATAGCGATCGGCCTGTTTTCCGGTTGTGAGCTGCCCAAGAGCGATTTTGAGGAGGCCTCAGGTCGGGAAGAAGAGAGCAAAATCGATGCCGGACCGCAGGAAGCCAGGGAAGATGGCTTAGATGACATATCCTCCGGCAACACTCTCTGCCCGGGACCCTTCGATGATCCAATTTTAAAATATCTGGGAGTAGAAAAACATAAAATACTAACCGAATATGGAAATCCCGAAGATACCGGTTACTACGGGGGAGGTTTTTATTTAAATTATAAAGGCAACGCCGGGTTGATTTTCTTTTTTCCTTCAGAACATGATGATAATAGCCCTGTTTCTAGTCTAGGGGTTATGCGGGGAGATATCATGGGTGTTCGAATAGGGGATACTTTCTCAGAAATAAGGTCAGTTTGGGGCGAGCCGATAGGAATCGAATATGACGAGGTGGAAAGTCAGCAATGGGGGCTTTTTTATTCGTTTGAGAACACAGAAAATGGAACCCCTGATTCTTCAATTTGGGTGACTTTTTTCGCCGAAAGCAGGGAAAGCCCCACCAATTATGTTTTGATTAAACGAGAATAGCAGTACTGATTAAAGAGACTGGTTTTGTGTATTATGCCGGCTTTAGCAATGGCCGGATCTGATGCGAAATTTAGCTTGCTTCGTTTAACCGGGGGCAAAATAATTCTTACCTGCCCGGGTATGAGTATTCTAAATTTACAATAAACCCAAATGCAGGACCTAGCATAGCAATAAAAGTGTCATGGCCTCCCCATTTACTGATTTCCTCAATTTAGAGAATTTATTGCATAGATTTCCCATTTATGAGAACAAATTTATAGATTCGTTTCTACCCAGAAACGAATTATCTGCTTAAAAGGTGCTTACAGGAAGGTTTCTTCGATAAATACTGATACCTTGCACAATATTGGCATTAATATTGCAACTTTATAAATCTTGTAACATTAGGCAATCTCGAAATCCCAACAAGAAAGGTTAATTATTTGACAGCACACCGGGAGATGGTAAAATGCTGCAAATTGAAAATTTTGCTTTATTCCCGATTGCCTTTTATAGTTTAGAAAACAAAAATGAAGGAGGAGAATGGGGACGTGATAAAATCGCGAAAGAAAGCTCTTGACTACGCAAATGAGATCTTATGAAACGATATTCTTATTATTACCCGGTTATTCTTATAATTTTATCAAATGTACTGTACGATATTTCTGCAAAGGCTTTTCCCGAAGAGTTAAACGCACAGGCAGGATTGACGGCTTACTACATAATTGCCGCGATTGTTTCTTTAGCGCTGTTCTACTTGACCAGTGAGGTTAAGAATTTACCGCAGGAGTTCAAAAAAATCAATTGGGCGATTTTTACACTTGCGCTAGGCTGCACCGGTATTGATCTTGGGTATGTTTTGTTATTCAGGGCAGGCTGGAACATCAGCTACGGATCATTGGTATGCAATATTATGGTTGCCATTGCGCTCATTCTGGTTGGCAAAATATTTTTTCATGAATATCTCAATAAATACCATCTGATCGGTATATCGTTATGCCTGACTGGGTTTGCACTGATTAATATGTAGGGGGAGCGCTATGTTCTGGTTATATTTACCTGTTTTAATCGTAGTTTCGGCAAATGTTACATATGATATCAGTTCCAAATCGATTCCCGAAGGGCTAAATGCTTATGCCGGGATTACAATTACCTATTCTATTTTGGCAATCTTTAATTACCTGGTATTTAAGGTTATGAATCCGGAAATCCCAATTATTGTTGAGTGGACCCAGGTTAATTGGGCTGTCATATTGTTTGCTTTAACTTCGGTCGGCATCGAAATCGGCTATATATCTCTTTTCAGAGTAGGTTGGAACATCAGCCTGGGGGGAATGGTATGTAATACCTTACTGGCAGTCTGCATGCTGCTGGTAGGGCGCTTCCTGTTCAGTGAGGCCGTTTCTCTAATACAGTTTCTAGGGGTCATTCTTTGTGTTACAGGGTTGATTATTATTAACCGGGCGGGTTTCAAGGAGGAACCCCAGGAGGAAATAGAGATCAAAGAAGGATACATATAGAGCTTCTTGCGGGTTGAATTATCCGGCAGCTAAAATGAAAGGTTGATAATAGTTTGTCAAAGCGAAACCGGGCCTTTGTAAAACATTAATCTATTTGTATTGGAAATAACTACAAGGCAAGTCCGGGGTGTAAATCATACAGATCATACTCAGTCGACCTTCCTAAAATGGTCTATAATAATCACATGGACAATCATCAGCAAATAAATGATACTCGCTATATGGAGATAGCCCTGGCACAGGCCCAGGAGGCCTTCCGTCGCGGGGAAATTCCGGTAGGGGCAGCCCTGATAAAAGGGGATAGGGTGCTGGCTGTCTCCGGGAACCGCTGTGAAGAACTTAAGGATGCCACCGCCCATGCGGAAATTCTGGCCCTTCGGGAAGCGGGCCGGATACTTGGCGGCTGGCGCCTGGATGGGAGCACTCTTTATGTGACCCTGGAGCCCTGCCCCATGTGCGCCGGGGCGTTGGTTCAGGCCCGGGTGGGGCGGCTGGTTTACGGGGCGACCGATCCCAAGGGCGGGGCCGCCGGGACTCTTTACGACATCGTTCAGGATGAGCGGCTTAACCACCGACTGGAGGTTACCGCCGGGGTGCTGGAAGAACGATGCGCGGAAATGTTAAAGGAATTTTTTTGCCGGCGGAGGAAGTAAGGCGTGCCGGCCAATTTCATCAAAAACCTGGCGGCGGCGATACTTTTCAACATTGTCTAGGCGGGGCGGCTAAACTACCTCCTGGTGGATGCTTTACAAACCGGTGTTCCCGGTTTTATAATAGTGTAGTTTAATGTGGTGCGGAGAGATGGCCGAGTCCGGTTGAAGGCGCTCGACTCGAAATCGAGTAGGGGGTGATGAGCCTCCTCGTGGGTTCGAATCCCACTCTCTCCGCCAGTATGTTATATCCCCCAATAATTTGTGAAGCAAACAGATCCTAGGGAAGGTTTATCCATGCTTAAAGGTGAATATGTTCTAGGAAAACCGATGGTTTTAAGAATTTAAAAATAAGGGGAGGTTGCAGTTATGCCCGATTTTGGACATCCTTTTTCTGGTCTGGCCAAGGATCGCAAGCTCAGTGAGCAGGAATTGATCAGGGCGATTCGGTTTATGATTGCTGCGGAGTACGAAGCGGTTCAGCTTTACATGCAGCTGGCAGAGTCCACGGATAACAAGTTGGCGATCGAGGTTTTAAAAGATATTGCCGATGAGGAAAGGGTCCACGCCGGCGAATTTTTAAGACTGCTCCAGGAACTCGATCCCGATGAAGAAAAATTCTATGCCGAGGGCGCCGAAGAGGTAGAAGAGGAGATCGAAAAGCTAAAGGGGTAGACTAAATTCTTTGTGATAATCCCGGCATGAAATCGGCTGCATTTTGTCCTCCTTTCACTGATATACTCGTTCCGCAGGCTGCTGCAGAGATTGAATAACCGGGGAATAACGTGTATAATATGCTTGCGGTTTGTAGCGGGTAATGTTTTTTGCGACCAGGGCAAATTTAAATATATATTACAAATTGGTAATTGACCTATGGGCAGGGAGAGATGGCTGAGCTGGTCGAAGGCGCTCGCCTGGAAAGCGAGTAGATGGGGCAAAACCTCGTCTCGAGGGTTCGAATCCCTCTCTCTCCGCCATTTTTATATTTGGCCGTGCTAGATGGGGAGATAGCGGTGCCCTGAACCCGCAATCCGCTATAGCGGGATTGAATTCCTGCCCCCGGCTTTTCTGTCTCCAGGGCTGTGCCGGGCAAGCAGGTTAGGAAATCCCGGTCCTGTGCGGCGCAAGTTCATGAACCCCGTCAGGTCCGGAAGGAAGCAGCGGTAAATGAATCCTTGCGGGTGCCACAGGGTTGCCGGGACGGAGCTTGTTTCCCGGTTTACGACTGGGGGTAGAAAGTCAAAGGCAGGTGCACGGCCAATAATTTTGCCTAATTTTAATTTTTAGGGTGGATAATATCATGTTTTACCGTAGTCTTTACCGGCGGCAGCGGCCGGAAAAATTTAGCCGGATGGTAGGGCAGGAACATGTTTCCCGTACCTTAAGCCAGGCCCTATCTCAAGGAAGGATAGCCCACGCTTACCTGTTCTGCGGGCCGCGGGGGACAGGAAAAACCACCGCTGCAAAAATTCTTGCCCGGGCGCTGAATTGTGATCACTATCCCGCTCCGGAACCCTGTGGGCAGTGCCGGTCCTGTCAAAATATCCTGGCTGGAATTTCCTTGGATGTGTTGGAGATGGACGCCGCCTCCAACCGAGGAATAGATGAGATCCGGGAACTTCGCGAACGCACCCGCTACGCTACCAGCGAAGGCCGGTTCAAGGTCTATATAATTGATGAAGCCCACATGCTCACTACCGAGGCCTTTAATGCTTTTTTGAAAACCCTGGAGGAACCTCCCCCCGGGGTGGTGTTTGTACTGGCTACCACTGATCCCTCTCGCCTGCCTCGCACCATTATCTCCCGTTGCCAGCGTTTTAATTTTCATCTGTTAACTGAAGATCAGATCTACCGGCGTCTGGAAGAGGTGGCTGCCGGGGAGGGCTGGAAAGCCGAACCGGAAGCGTTGCATGTGATCGCTTACCTGGCGGAGGGCTCCATGCGCGATGCCCTGGGCCTTCTGGAACAGGCCCAGCCATACCGGGAGGGAGAGCTTATCACTGCCGAACATGTCCGGCGAATTACCGGGGCTACAAGAAAAGAAAGCCTGATGGTGCTGATGGAATCGATGGCTGGAAATGACCTGGCCGGGGTACTCTCCGTGTTACAGGAGGTGGTTTCCGGAGGTGGGGACCTGGCCCTGCTGCTAAAGGATCTTACCTACTGTTTGAGCCGGTTATTATTACCCGTGGATGCCGAACCCTCCTTAAACGGCAGTGAATACGGTTTTGACCGGCTGGTATATAACTTGAGGGGAAAATTCTCTCGGGAAGGGGTAATGGAGGCGGTAGAGCTGCTGCACCAAGCTAATATAGAATTGAGGCAGGGGTTCTCCCCCCAGTTTACCTTGGAAATGGCGCTGATCAGATTGCTGCGGGTTCTTCATCATCTGCCGCGGGAGGATGCACTTTCCGGGGCTCCGACAACCCCTGCATCCGGAGAACCGAAGCCGGATTTAAAACAGCCTGAGACCAAGGTTTCACACGGAACCGCTGTCAGATCGCCGGATAAACCTATTTCAACCGTAATGAACCATCAGGCTCCGGAAAATACCGCACCGGCAGCCCGGCAGGAAGAGCAGCCGGTTGGAGAGCGGTTGTCGATAATTAAGCAGAAATGGTCGCAGATTCTGGCCGGGGCCAATAAAAAACAAAAAAGTACCGGGGCGCTGCTGGCGCAGTCCACTCCGGTTGATTGCCGTGGCAACTGTATTCTTTTTTCATTTGAAGCCGGCCAGGCCATTCTTGGGGAGCGGATTATGGAGGCCAAGCACCGGAAAATAATCGAAGAGGTGCTTTCCCGGTTACTGTCTACCCCGGTGCATATTGGTATCGGTTATATCCAGGAAGCGGAACGAACTGCCGGAAAAACGACCTCCGGCCTGGAACAATCCGGGCCGCCGCAGGCGGATCTGGTGGAAGAGGCCGCGCGCATGTTTAATGGGAAAATATTTGAGGTGGACAAAAGGGAGGATTAACAGATATGCCCAACGGTGGCGGAATGAGCAAGTTAATGAAACAATTGCAAAAAGCCCAGGCCAGGATGGCCCAACTTCAGGAGGAGTTGTCCGAGAAAACCATAGAGTTTTCCAGCGGGGGCGGGGCGGTACGGGTGGTGGTTAACGGCAAAAAGGAGCTGTTATCACTGGATATTGACCCGGAAATGTTAGCTGAAGATAACTGCGAAATACTACAGGATGCTATTTTGGCAGCGGTAAATGAGGCTTTCCGGCAGATTGATGAACTGGTTAATTCCGAGATTGGCAAACTAACCGGGGGGATGAACCTTCCCCCGATGGGGTTATAGTAATATGGGGAGAGATCAATAATGCCCCCCCGACCGCTTAAGAATCTTATTGAAGAGCTTTGCCGTTTTCCCGGAATTGGACCAAAAACAGCCCAGCGGATGGCTTTTTTTATTTTATCCCGCCCCCGGCAAGAAGCGGTTTCCCTGGCCCGAGCATTGGTAGAAGCCAAGGATAAGCTCAAATTTTGCACGCGTTGCGGCAGCCTTACTGAAGATGATCCTTGTACTTATTGTAGGGATGCCCGGCGGGATCATCACACTATCTGTGTGGTTCAGGAGCCCCGGGATGTGTTTGCAATGGATAGAACCGAGCAGTATCGTGGTCTGTTCCATGTTCTCCACGGCGCTCTTTCTCCTCTGGATGGGATAGGACCGGAGGAGCTTAAGATACCGGATTTAGTTGAACGCATTTCCAGGGAGCAGGTTAAGGAACTAATTATCGCCACTAACCCAAACGTGGAAGGCGAGGCTACCGCGGCTTATATTGCCCGGCTGTGCAAGCCGCTGGAGGTCAAAGTGACCCGGATTGCGTTTGGACTGCCGGTAGGCGGTGATCTGGAGTATGCCGATGATCTTACATTAAGCCGGGCCCTGGAGGGCCGGCAAGAAATGTAAGAGTTAACGGTATAGATTATCTTCATCATCCAGGAGGTGTTCCAAACATATCGCCCCGTTGACCGGTGACACCTCCTCCAACCGCTTCAAAGTACATTTTCCACCTCGTTGATATTTGCATTTTTCCTGGCAAGGATAATCCTCTTGCATGTTATCACCCCTTGATTAGCCTGTCCGTTTGGTGATTAATTAATAATTTTAGTTAAACAGTGGGAAAAAATCTTCTTGAATATTTGCCACAGGGAAAGGGCCTCTTTACAGGGGCCCTTTAAGTATAATGACTGCTTTTGGAGGGCACTAATATCTTTTACAACACTGGCATATTTATAATCGAAGGAGGGCCTATAGTGAACTGGCTTCGCAAGATAACGGTTTTTATTGTAAACCTATTTTTTCCCGAGGAAAGGCCTTTATTTCCAGAGCCATCGGAGAGTTATTACCGGTCGGTTAAACAGGCCTGGCAGGAATGGCAAGATGCCAGACAACGCTTTAACCAGGTATCCGATCCCGGCATGGTGGACTACGCTGTTTATTCATTGCAGGCTGCCGAACGTCGTTATATTTATCTGCTGCAAAAGGCTCGCCAGGAATCTTCCGCCCTAACCTGCAAGAGCGCCCCCCGGGAAAAATAATAATAAGGAGGCAAACATGTGGATGTCCCCGAATGGAATTTAATTGCCGCCATGGTCTTTGGGTTGTTCATGCTATATGTACTATCACGGGTTCTTTACCAGCCGCTAAAGGCGGGGTTGAAGTTGGCGCTTCACCTTTTGCTGGGAGGAGGAATAATCGCCCTTTACAATTTAATCGGTGTTTCCTGGAACTTGGAGGTGGGGTTAAATGCAATAAGTGCTTTTTTGGTAGGAATAATGGGGATCCCCGGCCTCCTGATGCTAATCGGTTTAAAATTTATTGTGGGTTAATTAATGATCAGCTAAAGTCTCCAGCTGCAGGGACCAATGCATGTTTTAGTCCTTTTAGGGGAAAAATCAAACCAGCATTGGGGTGGAGACTTTTTGATGGTGGAGATTGAGATCGATCAAAGGGTATTTATAACCGGCAATGAGGTGGTGGCCAGGGCGGCGCTGGCTGCCGGGGCCGGTTATTTATTTGGATATCCGATTACTCCCCAGAATGAAATTATGCACCACTGGCGCTGCCTGGCTCCGGAAAAGGGGCGGGGATTTTTGCAGACCGAGGACGAGCTGTCGGCGGGTTTTGCCGTTATAGGGGCGGTTCTGACCGGTAAAATTGCCTTTTCGGCCACCGCCGGTCCGGGGACCGTTTTGTTTCAGGAACCATTGTCGATGGCCGAAGCGATGCGCCTGCCGATGGTGATTATCGTCCAGCAACGAGGGGGGCCTTCTACTGCTACGGTAATCTATTCCCAGCAAGAGGTAACCCTAACCTGTTTCGGTGGAAACGGAGAGGGATTGAGAATTGTCTATTCCACCGGCAGCCACCAAGAACTGTATGATTACACCATCAAGGCATTTCAAAATGCCTGGAGGTACCGCTTCCCGGTAATTGTACTCGGAGACGGCTACCAGGCCAAGATGCGCGAGGATCTGGTGCTTCATGATCCCTCACTGCAAGAAAACAATCTAATTCCCAACAAACCTATAATCGGACAAGGGGAGGTAGTTCACCTGCAAAATGCTTTTAGCGTAGAAGAGGAGTTGGGAGAAAAGCTGAGGAGGGATCTGGCGGATTACAAACGGATAGTTCCGGAGCTGGTAGAACATGAGTTCTGGGGTCAGCCCGGAGGAGAGCTTCTAGTGGTGGCCCATGGTATAGTTGGCCGGGCTGCTCGTCAGGCGGTTAAAGAACTACGGGCATCGGGCCGGGGAGTAAATTTATTTCGTCCGATAACCCTTCGCCCTTTTCCGGAAGAAGCCCTGGCCCGAGCTTGCCGGCACAGTGGGAACTCGGTGCTGGTAGCGGAATCGGCGGAAGGCCAGTTGGGGCGCATGACCAGACTGGCACTGGCCGATCAGCAGGTAGACCTACACACTTTCCGTTCTTTTTACCGGCCAGGGTTAGGAATTACCTCTGAGGAGATCCGGAAGGCGGTGATATCATGAGCGAGATTTCCATGCCCCGTTGTTATAATACCGATAGCAAACCCCACCGGTTTTGCCCCGGTTGCGGCCATGGCTTGGTTTTAAAGGCTTTGGGGATGGCCATAGATGAGCTGAATATTTCCTCCCGGACGGTATTTGCCTGTGATATCGGTTGTTCCCTTTTGGCCTGGAATTTTTTTAATATGGATTCCCTGCAAACTCACCACGGGCGAACTGTTCCAGTAATGGTGGGGTTAAAACGGGCCGCCCCGGAGCTGGTAGCAGTGGTCTACATGGGAGACGGGGGAGGGTATGCCATCGGACTGCAGCACCTGGTGAGCGCAGCACTGCGCAACGACTCGATCACCGTGATCCTGGTGAATAACACCACCTATGCCATGACCGGAGGGCAGATGGCCCCCACCACCCTGGCCGGGCAGAAGACCGAAACTACCCCCGAAGGGCGGGATACCGGGGAAACCGGAAGACCGTTTAGGGGTCCGGAGGCATTGATGGCGATTGCCTCGCCGGACAGCTATCTGACCCGGGGGACAGTGGCCAATATTCCCCGCCTGAAAAAAATGATTCGCAAAGGGTTGGAGACACAACTTAAAGGAAATTTTGCATTTATAGAAGCCCTTTCCACCTGCCCCACCAACTGGAGGACCAATGCCGCCGGCACCTGGGGTTTCCTGGAACACCAAATGAGTGAATATTACCGGGTGGGTGAAATGGTAGTAAAAAAGGAGCAGGCAGAGTTATGTGGCACTGGAAGATAGTGGCTGCCGGGGAGGGGGGGCAGGGGGTGCAGTCGATGGCCGAATCTCTGGCACTGGCTGCGCACCGGGGAGGCTGGAGGGCCTTATACATGCCCAATTTCGGCATAGAGCAGCGGGGGGGAATTTCCCTGGCTTTTGTGCAGTTATCCCGGGAAGAAATCGGATCGCCTAAGTTCCTTACCGCCAACCTGGTAATAGTGTTAAGCCGCCGCTCCTTCGAGCGCTGTCGCCAGTACATGGATTCAAGAACAGTTATTCTATATGACAGTTCGCTTATCCAACCTCCCGAGGTGGCGGATCAGGTGGTGGGACTGCAGTCATACGAAACTTCGACGCCGGAGGCCTTCCCTCTGGATACGGGTATTAAACCGGAAAGGGAAAGCCCGAAAGTTGCACCTGCCAAACAACTAGTGGCTATTCCTGCTGCGGAGTTGGCCCGCCGAAAGTTGCATCCCCGGGCATTTAATATGATCATCCTGGGAGCTGCTGCAGCTTTGCTGGATGCGGTTAGCCTGAACGGGCTTAGGGAGGCACTGGAAGAAAAACTATCTCGTTATTTTAAACGGGATCCCAAACTCAGGGAGCAAAATTTCCAGGGGCTGGAGCTAGGATTTGAACTGGCTTTTCGCGAGAAGACCCTTCGTCCCCGGTTACAGGAGGTCTTGGACCATTAAAACTTTTGCTCGTCTAGAAACTCAGGGAAAAAAAGCCCGCGTTGCCGTATCTCCGGACCTATGTAAGGGTTGTGGCTTGTGTGTGGAAAAATGCCCTTCCCAGGTGCTGGATTGGTCGGACATACTGGGGGTATATGGAACCGTAATTGTAGAGCCGAAGCGTATTGAGCGCTGCACGGGTTGCCGGCTGTGTCAGCTGTTTTGTCCGGACAACGCGATCGACGTTATCCGGGAAAGAAAAGACGATGAGCCGGATTGAGAAAAAGAAGTCCCTAAATCCTATCTCCACTTCGAAGGCTACGGGGAGGCAAGACAAGATTTCATGGCACCTATTACCATACCGGGCAGGTGAGCATAATCCTCGGTAGGCAAGTAGGAAGAAGCGCTGCTGTCAAATAAGATATTGGCGGAAGGTGGGAACTCCTCGTCTCCCGCCCAGAGGGTAAAAGAAATGGGAACCCGGGGCAACACCGGTATAACCAGGTTAGTCCCGGTTAAAGGCCCCGGATGGCCGCCCAGGGCCCGGGCGGAAGAGCAAAATAAGCGGGGATGGCAGCCGAATATCTTAATAAAAGGGTCTATGGCCCGTTTCCGGAAAGGCACCATGTATATATCACCTCCCGGCAGTTGCCGAAAAGAGATCCATTCACCTGAAAGCTCCTTCCCATCGGCGGTAACCAGATAATGTAATATAATAATAGAGGGGTAAACCGGGGCCTTTGCTCCGTGAGCCAGGTAAATTTCTCCTTCGGGGAAAGTGATTCGATATTCCCTGTCCAAGAAATTCAATTTAAAGATTTGCTGATCGCGATCAAAAGGAATTTGGCTGCATTTTGCCACCTTTTCCGGTTCACGGGTAGCCAGCAGCCCTGCAGCCTGCCGGCGGGTGTTTTCCAAATTCAAGTAGGAAGAACCTGAAGCCATTGTTTTTCAACCCCTTTATCTATTTATATTTTGAATACAATATTACAGAGGTTTAATGTGGGATGCAATTTATGTGCCGCCTTAAATAATTTTATTATATTATAACATGCCTGCCGGTTTATAATAGGGGGCGGCTTCCATGCCGCCCCCTATAGATCCAACCTTGATTTATAGAGACGGGCCCTGCACCTGCCCATGCAGGAAGATGAGGAAGTAAAAGCGAATGTAAAAAAATAGTTGGGAAGTGATCGCGGTTAGCTGCTATCTGGTAAGCGCCTGTTTGTTGGGGATAAATTGCCGTTTTGATGGAGGGAATAACTTGCATCCCGACATTGTTAACTTAACCGGGGGGCATGTTCTGATCCCGGTATGCCCGGAACAGTTGGGGGGGCTTCCCACTCCCCGGGCCCCGGCCGAGATTCAAGGGGGCGATGGTTACCTGGTACTGGCGGGGAAGGCAAGGGTGATAAATGCTGCCGGGGCGGATGTCACCGCTCATTTTCTACGGGGAGCCGGGCAAATCGGGAAACTGGCCAAAATTTATCGGGCCAAAGGCGCCATCTTAAAAGAAAGAAGTCCCTCTTGCGGGACAAGCGAAATTTATAACGGGAGTTTCCAACATGAATTGATGGGAGGTTGCGGAGTTACGACGGCCTTCCTTATAAGCCGTGGCCTAACGGTAATCAGTGAGCAAAACGATATCGGCAACTATCTTTGTCGGGGTCGCCGATGCTAGTGTAAGGCCGCAGGCCAAACCCGGGTAAATCCCCGGGTTTCCCTCAATACTACTGTTTCTAGGTTCGGTTTAGTTGACACTGGGTAGTGGGTTTGCTATGATCTTTTTAAAAATAAAATTATAACATTGCCCAGAGAGGGGAAAGCTGTAGTGGATAAATTTTCCGGGGAAGGCCTGACCTTTGATGATGTATTGCTGGTCCCCAATAAATCAAGGGTACTGCCCAGGGATGTAGATGTTGCTACCAGTATTACCCGTGAGATCAAACTGAATATTCCCCTTGCTTCGGCCGGTATGGATACGGTTACCGAATCCCGGATGGCTATTGCTATGGCTCGGGAAGGCGGCATCGGGGTTATTCATCGCAACATGCCTATATCCCGGCAGGCTGAGGAAGTTGATAAAGTTAAACGCTCTGAGCACGGGGTAATTACCGATCCGTTTTGTCTTTCCCCTGATCATACAGTTAATGATGCTGCTGCTTTAATGGAGCGTTATCGTATTTCCGGTGTGCCTATCACTGTAGGCTCGAAACTAGTGGGGATAATCACCAACCGGGATCTGCGTTTTGAAGAGGACTATACCAAACCGATTAAAGAGGTTATGACCCGGGAAGGGCTGGTTACTGCCCCGGAAGGTACTACCTTGAATCAGGCTCAGGGGATATTACGCCGCCATAAGGTAGAAAAACTGCCTATAGTGGACACCCAATTTAATCTGAAGGGTCTTATTACTATTAAAGATATTGAAAAGGCCATTCAATATCCCAGATCGTCCAAAGATAGCGCCGGCCGGTTGTTGGCGGCGGCGGCGATTGGGGTGGGCGGCGATGCTCTGCACAGGGCGGAGGCGCTGGAGGCGGCGGGAGTAGACGTTTTGGTGATCGATACTGCTCATGGTCATTCAGTGCTGGTGTTGGATTTTGTTAAGCAAATACGAAAAAAATTTCCGTTGCTTCAGATTGTGGCCGGTAATGTGGCTACCGGGGAAGGGACCCGTGATTTGATCAAAGCAGGAGCAGACGGGATCAAGGTTGGAGTGGGGCCGGGTTCTATTTGCACCACCCGGGTGGTGGCCGGCATTGGGGTTCCTCAAATAACGGCCATTTACGAATCGTACCTGGTGGCCCGGGAGTTTGAAGTACCGGTGATTGCCGACGGCGGGGTAAAATATTCAGGTGATATCACCAAAGCAATTGCTGCCGGGGGGAGCGTAACAATGATCGGCAGTTTATTTGCAGGAACCGAAGAAAGCCCTGGGGAGCTGGAGATTTACCAGGGCCGAAGCTATAAAACCTACCGCGGCATGGGCTCGCTGGGAGCCTTAAAACAAGGGGGCCGGGATCGTTATTTTCAAGATCAGGAACAAAAGCTGGTTCCGGAGGGAATCGAAGGCCGGGTGCCTTTCCGGGGAACAGTAGGGGATATAGTATATCAGCTTATCGGGGGCCTGCGGGCGGGAATGGGCTACTGCGGGGTAAAGGACCTGGCAGAGCTTCAACAAAAGTCCAGGTTTGTCAAGATTACCGGTTCAGGCCTGCTGGAAAGCCATCCCCATAGCGTGCAAATCACCAAGGAGGCTCCCAATTACAGCTTTCAGTAGGCCGGGAAACAAAGAAAGCGTTCCGTAGGAAGTGTTGTCCCTACGGTTTTTTGTACCATGAGTAGGGCCGGCTCAGGACAGAGGGAACCAAGGATAACAGAAAGGCGCATTTATTTAGATGATTATCTCTTTTGAGGGGATTGATGGTTCGGGAAAGACTACCCAGGCCGGACTGTTAGCGGAAACACTGGCAGATTTAAAACTGTGTCCTTTGCTGATAAGAGAGCCGGGGGGAACGACGACTGGGGAAGAGATCCGGGGAATTTTGTTGAATCGGCGCCTAACTATCTCCATGGAAACGGAAATCTTGCTTTATACCGCCGCCCGGACGGAGCTGTACAAGCAGATAATCCACCCGGCAATTAAAGCGGGGCGGCTAGTAATTTGTGATCGCTATGTTGATTCCAGCCTGGCCTATCAGGGTTATGGCCTGGGAGGAGATCTTAATTGGATTCGGGATCTAAACCACCGGGTGACCGGAGGCCTTTGGCCGGAAATGACCTTTTTGTTGGATTTGCCGGCAGAGAAAGCAATCTCCAGACGCTCCGACTCCGCGGATCGGATAGAACAAAGGAAAATTGGCTATCATCAAAGGGTGCGTTGGGGATACCTGGATTTAGCCTCTCATGAGCCGGAGCGGTTTATAATCCTTAATGGATTGTGGCCGGTAGAAAAGCTTCAGCAGGCAATTTGGAAGCAGTTCCGACAGCACTACCCGGCCCTGGTGAATAGATAATGGCCTTCAGGGACCTGGTGGGGCAACAGGAGCTGCGGAAGGCACTGTTAAACGAGCTGGAGGCGGGGACATTGAGCCAGGTTACTTTGCTCACCGGCCCGGTCGACAGCGGTAAACAGAGGTGGGGAACTGCTTTGGCCCGGGCAATTCTTTGCCCGGCAGGCACCAACCGCCCTTGTGGAGCCTGCCTGTCCTGCCGACAGTTCGATACCGGCAACAACCCTCATTTTTTCTTGTTAAAACCTGCCGGACGCTGGTTGAAGATAGACCAAATTCGTGATATAAGGCCTAAATTTTATTTGATCAGCCCGGAGGGTGAACGCCGGGTGTTGCTGATCCGGGAAGCCGACCGGATGACCCCTGAAGCGGGCTCTTCGCTTTTAAAATTACTGGAAGAGCCTCCAGAAAAATTATTTATTATTTTAACCAGCTCTCGCCCGGAAAATCTATTAAGCACGATTGTTTCTCGCTGCCGGCGTTATGCTTTAAAGCTATTAACTCTAGACGAAATTGATTCGATGTTAAGGGGCCTCCCGGAATTTTCGGAAATAAATGCAGATCTAATCTCTCGCTTGAGTCACGGTCTTCCAGGCCGGGCCCTGGCCCTGGCCCGAGATTCTGCGTTAGAAGAGCGGGTTAAGCAGGCGATCGAACTGGCCCTGAAATTGGCCTCCCCATCGACAGCGGAGCGTGATCTTTTTCGTCTGGCGCAGGTGTTGGCAGGGAGGAAAGATCTGCTACCCTTATTGGAGCTAATATTTATGTATTATCGAGATCTTTTAATCTGGTTGTTATCCGGCAGATCAGATTTATTGGTTTTTCCGGGTTGTCCTGATCCGCTTCGGATTTCAGCTGGTGTTCTGGAACAGTGCCTGGAGATCATAAACCGGGCCATAAGATCGATTGCTTTTACCAACGCCCATCAGCAGCTTGCTCTGGAGGCGATGATTATTTCATTACGGAGGAGGCTTACCGGTGCCTAAGGTAACTGGAATACGTTTCCGGCGAGCCGGAAAAATATATTATTTTGATCCCGGCACCCTGGATATTAAAGAAAGCGAACGGGTAATTGTAGAAACCTCCCGGGGGATTGAGCTGGGTGAAGTGGCTATTGCGGGAAGGGAGATAGATGAATCGGAGCTGATCTTGCCGTTAAAAAAAGTTGTGCGGAAGGCTACAGAAGAAGATCGGGCCAAAGCCTGTGAAAACCGCAACCTGGAGGCGGAAAGCATGCAAAAATGCCAACAGCAGATTGAGCGCCACCAGTTGGAGATGAAGCTAATCAGTGCGGAGTACACTTTTGATCGCAGTAAAATCCTGTTTTATTTTACTTCCGAAGGGAGGGTTGATTTCAGGGAACTTGTAAAAGACCTGGCTTCTATTTTTCGCACCAGGATAGAACTGAGGCAGATTGGGGTTAGGGATGAAGCCAAACTATTAGGCGGGATCGGTCCCTGTGGCCGATCTGTTTGTTGTGTCTCATTTATGGACGAATTTGAGCCGGTATCCATCCGCATGGCCAAGGATCAAAATCTCTCTTTAAATCCCAGCAAAATTTCCGGAGTCTGCGGCCGGTTAATGTGCTGCCTGCGATTTGAAATGGAGGCTTATGAAGATAACCGGCAAGATATACCCCGGCCCGGAGACAAAGTACTAACCCCGGAAGGGGAGGGAAAGGTAGAGGGGATTCACGCCGCCGGAAAAATTGTCAGGGTGAGGTTGTCGGAAAGCGGGCACAATCGGGAATTCCCCAAGGAAGAGGTTGATCGGTTAGAATAAACGCTGCAGATAGGTTTCAGCAGCGTTTACTTCGGCAATCTTATCAAAATAGTATAATAAGTCTGGTATTAACAGCCAAATCTTCAACTAGGTTGCTGCGCGGGCAGAATTAACTTTGATCCCGATTTAATGAGCCTATCTTGGCAACGCAATCCTGACATATTGCCCGGTTGTGAAAACGTTTAATGTTACTGGCATTTCCGCAGAATATGCAGGCCGGTTCGTATTTTTTGAGTACTATTTGCTCCTCATCCACATAAATTTCCAAAGCATCCTTTACATCAATTCCCAGGGTTCTCCGAAGTTCAATGGGGATAACTACTCTTCCCAGCTCATCTACTCTTCGGACGATTCCGGTAGATTTCAATGCGGTTCCTCCTTATTACATTTTTCGACAAATCCTGGTATAATTATACTAAAGTTTGTCATAAAAGCAATACAAAAACCGGAAATAATAACTGCAGTGCGGTTAACAGAAGAAGAACATTGCTTTTCTTGAAGCCGGGGTCGGGGTTTGATATAATAATTTCATATTTTGGCCTGCCCGGGGTTAAGGAGGAACACCCATGTATAAGCGGAAAACATTTTATGTCACCACCCCGATATATTATCCCAGCAACAGGCTCCATATCGGCAATTCCTATACCACGGTGGCTGCAGACGCTATCGCCAGATTTAAGCGGGCCCTGGGTTATGATGTCTTATTTGTAACCGGAACCGATGAGCATGGTCTGAAGATCCAGCGACAGGCTGCCCTGGCGGGGAAGCCTACCCTGGAATTTGTGGATGAAATTGTGGATTGGATTAAAGATCTGTGGCGGGCTTTGGATATTGGGTACGATGATTTCATCCGTACTACCGAACCCCGGCATAAACAAAATGTAGCCAGGATCTTTAACCGGTTTTATGAACAGGGAGATATATATAAAGGGCAGTATAGTGGTTGGTACTGCACGCCCTGTGAATCATACTGGCAGGAAAGAGGACTCCAGAATGGAACATGCCCTGACTGTGGACGGCCGGTGGAACTGGTAACGGAAGAGTGTTATTTTTTTAGGATGTCCCGTTATGCTTCCCGCTTGCAGGAGTACATTGAAACACATCCGGAATTTATTCAGCCTGTTTCTCGGAAAAACGAAATGATTAATAATTTTCTTCGTCCGGGTCTGGAAGATCTTGCAGTCTCCCGCACAACTTTTGATTGGGGGATTCCAGTTCCTTTTGATGAGAAGCATGTAATTTACGTCTGGCTTGATGCACTGTCCAATTACCTTACCGCTTTAAATTATGGCGATGAGGCCAACCTGATGGATCGTTACTGGCCGGCGAATGTTCACTTGATCGGCAAGGATATCCTTCGTTTTCATACCATTTACTGGCCAATTTTTTTAATGGCTCTGAACCTGCCCCTTCCTCATACCATATTTGGGCATGGGTGGTTGCTTCTGGAGGAAGGCAAGATGTCCAAATCCAAGGGTAATGTAGTGGATCCCCTGCTTCTGGTAGATCGCTATGGCTCGGATGCCGTGCGCTATTTTCTATTGCGCGAAATTCCGTTTGGCGCGGATGGAACATTTAGCATAGAAGCCCTGGTCAACCGTATTAATACTGATCTGGCCAACGACCTCGGTAACCTGGTCAGCCGCACCCTGACCATGGTGGAACGCTATTTCAAGGGCTTGCTTCCCGCCCCGGCTGAGAACGGGCCCGGAGACGATCAGCTTGCCGGGCTGGCTCTGGAAACTCCGCGGTTGATGGAAGAGGCTATGGATAAGCTGCAGATCAGCGATGCCCTGGCAATTCTTTGGAAGCTGGTTAATCGCAGCAATAAATATATTGACGAAAACTTACCCTGGGATCTGGCTAAAAACCAGAAACTGAAGCGATTGCAAACAGTTATCTATAATCTGGTGGAAGGTATCAGATTTATAGCGGTCATGGTGGGGCCGTTCATGCCCCGGGCCCCCGGTAGGATCTGGAAACAGATTAAGATAGAAAACCGAAAAGAGCTGCAAACCTGGGACAGCCTTCGCAGTTGGGGCCGGATTGAACCCGGGGCAAAGATTTTCCGGGGAGAGGATCTGTTCCCCCGGCGCAACCTGCCGGAAGAGCTGGCCTGGAGCCGCCCGGAGGCAGCGGCAACCCAAAAATTTACCCCACCTCCCAAGCCGCGGATGAAAGCCGGGCTGCAGGAGGGGATAATTACCCTGGAACAGCTGCAACGGGTTGATCTGCGGGTGGGTCGGATTATGGATGCGATAAAAATACCGGGAACAGATAAGCTGCTTAAGTTAAAAGTGGATTTGGGAGAAGGCAGGCGGAGATGTGTGGTAGCCGGCCTGGCCCGGCATTACCGGCCTGAACAGCTAATCGGCCTGTTAGTATTATTTGTGGCCAATCTACAACCGGTAAAACTACGGGGGATTATTTCTGAAGGCATGCTCTTAGCAGCGGTAGACGAAGGAGGTCGTCTGGCATTGACCACTGTAGATCAACCGGTAACCCCGGGATGTAAAATAAGCTAGTGCCCGGTCTGGTAGATACTCATGCCCATATAAACGCTTCCGAGTTCAAAGCCGACCTAGAAGAGGTGCTGTGCCGGGCGCATCAGGCAGGGATAACGGCGGTGATCGATGTCGGCACCGGCCTCGAAAGCTCGCGCCGGGCAATATCGCTGGCCTCAAGATACTCCCTGGTCAAAGCAGCAGTTGGATTTCATCCCCATGATGCCGTCAGGGTGACCCCCTCCGATTTTGAACAGCTAAGCGGACTGGCCGAAAACCCCCGGGTAGTTGCAATCGGTGAAACCGGGCTCGATTTTTATCGTCTTTTGTCTCCCCCTCCCCTCCAGGAAGAGATATTCCGCCGTCACTTACGCCTGGCGGTTAAACTTGACAAGCCGGTAATAATTCATAGTAGGGAAGCATTTCCCCAAACCTTTCGGATCATAAAAGACGAGCCTCTCCCGGCCAGGCGAGGGGTCATGCACTGTTTTAACGGTGATCGCCGATGGGCCCAGGTCTTTCTTAAAAAAGGGTTTTATCTCTCCCTGGCCGGACCGGTTACCTACCCCCGCTCCGGTTTACAGGAGCTGCTGAAAGCGATCCCTTTGGACAGACTTCTTCTGGAAACAGATTGTCCTTACCTGGCGCCCCAGCCATTTCGGGGAAAACGAAATGAACCGGCTTATATTACCGAAATCTACCTGCAGGTTGCCCGGACGCTGGGGTTGAATATTGAGGCGTTGGCCGCTATAATACAGGACAATGCCTGTCGCTTGTTTGGAAAATTATAACCCGATAATAGTAACTTTAAGTGCTATTACCTGGAGAAAGATACATATACTGATTTATATGCCTTGAATAGCGAAAAGGGCAAAATAGCAAAGGAGGGGCTCACAGTGAAGTTTTCACTGATTCCGCATTTGCTAGAGCTACCCAGGGAGGCAAAAGTAACCATATGTTCCGCTCTTTTTTTTGCCCTTTGCCTGGGGGGGTGGGCAGTATCGAAAGCTCCTTTGAACGACTGCCCAAAAACAGCTCAATCTGAAAATGAGCATGAACCGCAGAAAGTTGACCCGACGCCGGCTCCGGAGTTAAAGTTTATCCGGTGGAAACAACAGCAAGAAAACAAAAGATTCTGTAAACAAATATCGGTGGAGCTTTCAACCGGGACTAATCCCAATCCTGTTCCACCGCCAGAACCGGCAGAGCCATCAGAGACGGTAAAACCGGTTGAACAGCCGGAAACGACGGAAACCGCAAAACCGGCTAAATCGGCTGCTCCGAGTGATCCCGGAAGGTTATCCGAGAATGAGACGCTTAACAGCCGGCTTGCCTCCCGGGGAGAGCGCATCGGAACGGTAATTAAGGGTTCTGCCTCCTTTTACGGGGGAGGTGACGGCCTGGACGGTTGTCCGACCGCCAGTGGGGAAATTTTCGATGCTTCCGCGCTTACCGCCGCCCACAGGGAACTACCCTTTGGTACCCGCGTTAAGGTAACCTGTCTGAACACCGGAAAAAGTGTGGTGGTCCGTATAAATGATCGCGGGCCCTTTAATTGCAATCTGATCTTGGATCTGTCCCGGGCGGCAGCAGAGGAAATTGGGTTAACCTCCTACGGTATCGGTCCGGTGGAAATTGAAATACTAAACTAGCAAATATGGATGATCACCTGTGTACGGCCAGATTGGTAGCGCAGTAAGGCCATCAAATCACCGGTTTCCCGGAGATAAACGACCGGGGAACCGGTGATTTTACCTTTACCGGCTCAGTAATTCCTGCAATTTGAACACTTGTGACATATCTCCCTTAATTTTCAGCTTACCGGCCATGAATGCGGAAGTGGGGTTTAGTTTTCCGTTAAGCAGGGAAATAAAATCGGTTACAGGCATGCTGATAGTAATATCCGGTGAATCAGGGGCCCCTTCCTGTAACTCAACTGCTCCATTTTGAAGCCTTATCTGGGCTGTGCCGCCCTCTTCTCCGCCAAGTTCAAGCCTGCATACTGTGTTAATCTTATTAAGTTTAGAAACATCTGCTGTGGCAAGTATATCTTCAAGCATTTTTATTGTTTCTTTAAAAGCCATCTTACCCATGCCTCCTTCCATAACAGTTTGTTCTTTCCTAATCCGGTCAACTGCCTTCTAAAAAATTACCCTTAAATTTGGCCCAGCTAAATTATAAAACAATCGGCTTGCAATGTCGCCTTATTTGGCATGTCGGGCTTTGACAAATCAGGATTTGTATAAAAAATACCGGCGCGGAGATAATAGCTCTTCAGATAAAGAGAGGAAAAACAAATATATATGGGGGAAGGGTAAATGATTACGCATATTCCCGGAGGTAAGTATATAAATTTACATCCGGTTCAAAGAAGCATTAAGCGCTCTGTTCGTTGGTTGGTTGCGGTGATCGCCGGGCATTTTTTATGGATCTATCTGTTTGCTGCTGGACTGGCGCTAGTGACCATCTATTGGAATGTTGCCCGCCCGCCGACTGTCAGGGTAGATAGCCAAGCGGCGGTAACCAGCCGAATCTTTAATTTTAACACCGATGGGCTATTGACAGAGATTGATCACCGGCTGCCGGATTCCGAAGAACGGTCGATACCGGCCACGGCTGCATTCTTGGTCGGAAAAGATGTCGAAAATGATCTGATTCATATTGAAGAGGCCTTTCCAGTGTTTATTTTTGACAGAGATTCAATTACTGAAATCTGGACATCTCCGCAACCGGTGAGAGAATTTTTAGAGAGAGCCGGTTTTATAATTGGTCCGGATGATCGGGTGGAGCCGGAAGGAACAGTTCGTTCCCGGGCGGAGATAAAAATTTTTAGGGCGGAAAGTGGAGACTATTCAAGCCGGATGCAGTTGGGGGAAAATTATCCCGGACAGCCTAATCCGGATCGGGGTTCAATCAGGGTGTACCAGAGAGGTTTAAGCGAAGGCCCGACCGGGGCCGGAGTAGGGGAATCCGGGGGGAAAACCTATTTTCAGGAAGGCTTGTCGGGATCCGGGGCCATTATCCCGTCCGGTAGGCCGGAATATGAAGCGATCAGGATAACAGGCAATGAAAAAAGGGTTAGCAGGGTCCTGGAGGTTACTGCTACTGCTTATTGTCCGGGAACGCCCGAATCGGGTTGCCCTTTAAACAGTCAGGGGCATTCCATGTGTACAGGCTGCTATAATGATGGATATACCTGTACCGGGAAGAAGGCGATTCAAGGCGAGGGCACCCTGGAATCACCACATATAATAGCGGTGGATCCAGGAGTAATCCCCCTGGGTAGTAAAGTATACCTGGAAGGAATCGGCTTTGCAATTGCCGAAGATGTTGGAGGAGCGATTAAAGGGAACCGCATAGATCTTTTATTTAATTTGCACCGGGATGCCTGGGGGTTTGGGCTTCGGAAAGAGATTTTCCTATACATACTTGCCGAAACCGGTTAAGCCAATCTTTGAGTAGGGGTGTAAATGCCTGTAAATTCAACTTTCCCCACCTCCCCCCGGGAGGTAGTTTCTATTTTCAAAAAACATGGTTTCCGCCCCCGAAAAGGGTTGGGGCAAAATTTTCTGATTGATAACCGTGTGGCGGCCAAGATTGTAGAGGCTGCAAAAGTGTGCCCCGGGGAGCCGGTCATCGAGATAGGCCCGGGTCTGGGAGCGCTGACACTGCCCCTGGCTAAACTGGATGCAAAGGTGCTGGCCCTGGAAATTGATGCCGGGCTATTCAGATTGTTGCAAGATTTATTTCACAGTTTCACTTCCGTTCAGATACTGCATGGTGATGCCTTGTCGGTTACCTGGACACAGCTAATTAGCAGCTATTTTGGCCGGCAGGCCGGGGTGAAGCTGTTATCCAATCTTCCTTACAGTATTTCTTCTCCACTGCTTTACCGACTCATGGAAGAACGGTTTCCTTTTTCCAAGGCAGTGATTATGTTACAGGCGGAGGTGGCCGATCGCCTGATTTCTTCTCCCGGAGGGAAACATTACGGTAGTCTTTCGGTGTTAAGCCGGTACTATGTGTCCGGCCGTATTTTGTTCCGGGTGCCTCGGCAACTATTCTGGCCTCGCCCGGAAGTAGATTCAGCGGTTGTCCAACTGGAGCCCTGCCCTCCCCTGCTGGAGCCACATCAGGAGCCGGTCTTCTGGCAGATGGTGAAAGGGGTTTTTCAGGTCAGACGCAAAACCATATTAAACGGTCTGTTGCACACTTTCCCCTGGGGAAGAGAGGAAGCGTTAGAGCTCCTGAAAGAATCATGCATTGATCCCGGCCGCCGCCCGGAAGCCCTTTCGGTGGAGGAATTTGCAAAGCTAGGTCTATTCATCTATAATAAAGTCAGCAGATAATTCAAAGAAGGGACCGCTAGATGCATTTCTATAGCCCCTCCCGGGGCAGGATGAGTTTTGGAGACGTATTTCAGGATTTAATAGATTATATAAACTTTCAGCCCGAAGCAAATTATAAATTAATTATCGGTAGCGATTCGCATGCCTATTTTGGGGAAAGCGTGGTATTTGTTACTGCCATCGTGGTTCACCGAGTGGGTAAAGGAGGACGTTATTTTTTTCAAAAGCAAAAACACCCTTTTATGGCCAGCCTGCGTCAGCGCATATATTATGAAACTTTCTTGAGCCTGGAGGTAGCCAGCCGGTTAACGGAGAAGTTGGCTAAAAATGGGCATGCCGAACTAAATGTAGAGATCCACCTGGATGTGGGTGAAAAAGGGGATACTCGGGAGATCATCAAAGAAGTGGTGGGAATGGTTATCGGTAGTGGCTACTGTGCCCGCATAAAACCCGACTCTTACGGAGCATCTAATGTAGCCGACAGGTTTACCCGTTAAATAAAACGCTTTTTTTCGAAAACAGTTCATCCCTCCTTTTGCCTCAAATCTTGTTTAAGGCCTCAAAATTCTTGACAATCCTATAAATTTATGTTAAAATTTTGCTGTTTATAGTAAATAAAAGGTGGTTTTAGAATTGACGGGGAAAGATGTGTTGCGTGAGATTCGCAAACAGCTGGAACCTCATGTAGGAGAAAGGATCAGGCTTAAAGCCAATCGGGGGCGCCGTAAAACCTACGAAAAAGAAGGGGTTCTAGAAAGCATATATCCTTCTATATTTGTAATCAGGGTAGACGAGCCCAACTATTTTCAACGGCTTTCTTTTACCTATGCAGATGTTCTTACGGAGACTGTAGAGTTGACATTTGGAGAGGGAAAAAGGCGCCGCTCGGCCAGCCTGTAATAACTTGCAACTATATAACACGTATAACATGTGAGCCGGAATTGCAATGATCCGGCTATTTTTTTTGAAAATCATAACAAACTCGCCATGAAATCTCGGGATTAAAATCTGCTATTTCTCTTAAACTAAACTGCCACCAAAAATCATAACGCAGGAGTTGATATTGATGGCCAGACGGCGGCCGGTTATGTCTGAGGAGCTGAAGCAAGAAATCGCCGAAGACTTGGGCGTGCTCGACCTGGTCCGCCGGGAAGGATGGGGTAGCGTTCCTTCCCGGCAGTGCGGCAATATCGTTAGAAAAGCTATCGAAAGAGCCGAGCAATCACTCCCCAATAAAAATCATAAATAAAGGTGGCCGGTATGCCCCGTCAGGGGCATACTGTCATTAATAAACGTTTTTAGTGACCAAGGTTATTATTGGTTCCATGTCTTAGGATATACCCTACCGGTTTCCGGGATTTCTTCCCACTGAATAATCCAGCTTTGTACCGGAAAAAATACCGTAAAAATAAAAAAACATATAGGCCAAATTAGGAGATGAGTGCGGTGCGCGGAAAACGCAGCTTGATTGTCCAACTCTTTAAATTTTGCCGGGCCCTGTTGAACAAAATAACTCGTCGCCGGAGGTAATATTTAAAATCGGCAAATTCATCTATTCGAAAGGCGGAACCTAAGCAGGAACCCTGTTCCCCGTTGGCGAATATTTCTTGGGAAAAGGGCATGTCATGAAAATCGCCGCTCCTGCAAAAATTAATTTGGGACTTCAAGTATTTGATCGCCGCCCGGATGGGTATCACGATCTGGAATCTATACTGCAACAGATTTCCCTGTCTGATTGTTTAACTTTTCAGGCGACACAATCCCCCGGGTGGTGTTTTGAATGTTCCCACCCCGAAATTGACGGGGAAGACAACCTGGTCTGCCGGGCTGCCCGGTTGCTGGAAAAACTGGCGGAGAAGGAACTACCCGGGGTAGCCATAACCCTATTCAAAAATATTCCCATAGGCTCCGGGCTGGGCGGTGGAAGCAGTGATGCTGCTGCGGCTTTGCGAGGGCTAAATATATTCTGGAAATTAGGGTTCTCTTTTCGGGAGCTGGAGTGTCTGGGGGCTAGTTTGGGTTCAGACATCCCCTTTTTTTTACAAGGAGGCACTGCTTTGGCCCGAGGCAGGGGGGAGATAATAACTCCATTGACGCCCCTTCCTTTTTTTTGGGTGGTCCTGGCTTTACCTCCCCGGTTAAGCATATCTACCGCTTCTGTATATGGCTCCCTTGATAAAAACATTTCTTCCGTACCTTCACTTGATATTTTGCGGGGGGCTATCACCGGGAACCGGCGGGAGGATATTTTAAACTGGTTTAACACAGGAGAGGTTAACAGCCTGCAACCGCTGGTGCTGAACCGTTATCCCCGCCTTTGCCGGCTACAAAATAGGATGAAGAAGCTAGGCCTCAAACCGGTAATGTCCGGGAGCGGCCCTGCATTTTTTGCATTAACCGGTAGTTACCTGCTGTCCAGTGAGGCAGCGTTGGCTCTTCAGGCAGAAGGTTACCGGGCTATACTGTGTTGGACTGCACAAGAAACCGCTATTAATTACTATTAACCTAGCAAAAAGGAGAACATGCCATGTTTGAGGCGGTGGTGCTAGCGGGGGGAGAAAGAAATGATCCGCTGGCTTTGCAAGAAGGTGTCCGTAACAAGGCTTTTATCCCCGTTCAAGGCCGCCCGCTGGTGGGCTACATACTATCTGCCCTTACCCGTTGTCCCTCCATCCGAAAAATAATAGTGATAGGTCCGGAGGAAGGCTTAATTGAACTGCGGGCTCAAGGATATTTATTTACGGCAGTTCCGGAAGTAGGATCAATGTTGGAAAATGTTGCCGCGGGATTAAAGGCGGCAGACCCGGATAGCCTTTGCCTTCTAGCTACCGGAGATATCCCTCTGGTTAACCCCGAGATGCTGGAAAAATTTATGGCGCTATGTGCTCCGCACACTGCCGATTTTTATTATCCCATTATTTCCGCGCACAGCTGCCGACAAAGATTTCCCCGCACCAGCAGAACCTGCATCCATTTACGGGAAGGTACTTTTACCGGAGGAAACCTGGCGTTGATCAGGCCTTCCTGGTTTAACCGCAGCCGGAACCGCCTGAATACGTTTATAGCTTATCGCAAACATCCCCTCAAGCTGTTTAGGATACTTCCTTTCTGGTTTATTATAAAATTTGTATTCCGGCGCCTATCGGTTAAAGATTTAGAATCATATTTGTCGCGGATACTAAATCTTACCGCTCGGGCTGTTCCCTGTTCCTTTGCTGAGCTGGCCACTGATGTGGACAAGCCCAGCGATTTGGAGGTGGTAAAGGGGGAACTAGTCGGTTGGCAAGAAATAGGTTTTTGAACCTGCGTTTATATAATCCCTTTCGGGTAAAACATTTTATCAAAATCAGCAGGATTTTAAGCGGTGTTGCCGAAGAGCTAAGCCTTAGGGTACAGTAAACGACATGCCATATGATAAACTGGTTTTTGAGGGTCGAAATCAGCAATTTATTTTTCCCAAACGGCCTGTTTGACAGCACGTTTTTTCTTAGTCATAGGTATCCTCCTTATGTAAATCCTTTAAAAGGAGTATGACATAAGGGGGAAGAACTGTTCAGGTGGGAACTATTTGACGGTTACGTAGGGGCAGACGACTCTGTCTGCCCGAATATATGCAGGTTTTCTTGATATATGCAATGGGTGGACCGGGGCGTCCACTACTACAGGATATAATTTGTTCAGCTTGAGATTCAAACCACCAGGTGAGCATAGAGGTACAGATTTGGGAATGTGCCGATCTTGGGCTGACGTATATTTTAGGGGGCGGCGATGAAAGAATTATCTGTGGTGGTACTGGCGGCAGGGGAAGGCAAGCGGATGTGCTCTGAGCATCCTAAGGTGCTACACCCTATCTGCGGGCGTCCCATGCTTTGGTATATTTTAGAAAGCGCTTCCTTTCTTACCGACCAGGTATTTATAGTTATCGGGCACGGCGCCCCTATTATTCAAAAAACGCTGGGGACCGGCTGGAAATATATATTACAGGAGAAACAGCTGGGAACAGGGCATGCGGTAGTGCAGGCCCTGCCCGGGCTGCCCGCCTCAGGCAATTTGTTGGTTTTATGCGGAGATACACCGCTGCTGGAAACCCGGCATTTACAAGAGATGTTAGAACGGCATGTGGCGGGGGGAGCAACGGTAATGACCACCCGGATCCCCGATCCCACCGGGTACGGCCGGATTATTCGTGACTCGCGGGAACAGGTGGAGGCTATAGTTGAGGAGAATGAGGCCACAATTGAGCAGAAGAGCGTTAAGGAAATCAGTACCGGCGCTTATTGTTTTGACCTGGAGCGATTAACCGGCTTTCTTCCAATGTTGGAAAATGATAATGCCCAACGAGAGTATTATCTGACCGATGTAATCTCGCTGTTTAAAAAACATGGATATCCTGTTCAGACTTATCAGCTTACTGATTATCGGATAGGGCTGGGGGTAAATGATCGATGCCAGCTTGCAGAAGCAACGGCAATATGGCGGAAACGCATTAACCGGGCCCTGATGGCGATGGGGGTCACCATCATCGACCCAGAAACCACCTATATAGATTACGGGGTGAAAATCGGGCTGGAGACGGTGATCTGGCCTCAGACCGTTATCGAAGGGCCGGGTACTATAGGTTCACATTGCCAGATCGGCCCCGGTACTCACCTGAAACAGGCGATACTGGAAGAGGAGGTAACCGTAAGACAATCGGTAGTGGAACAAAGCCTAATTGGATCCCAGTCGGCGGTAGGGCCGTTTGCCTATATTCGCCCTGGTTGTCATCTGGGGTCGCGGGTTAAAATCGGGGACTTTGTAGAGGTTAAGGGCTCTAACCTCGGAGAGGATACCAAGGTGCCCCACTTAAGTTATGTAGGGGATGCCGATATCGGGGAACGGGTAAATTTAGGAGCCGGAGTGATCGTGGTGAATTACGATGGTCGGCGCAAACACCGCTGCCTGATTAAGCCGGATGCTTTCATAGGATGTAACAGCAACCTGATTTCTCCGTTAACAATTGGGGAAGGTGCGTTTATCGCTGCCGGTTCCACTATCAATAAAGACGTTCCCGCCGGCTCATTGGCCCTGGCCAGAGCCGCACAAAACCTTTACCCGGGTCGGGCATCCAGTCTGATTGCCCGAAAATTACCACCGGGAAAAAATAATTGCTATCACCAGGATACCTGAGAGATTAACAAATACTCACAGGGGGCTAGGAGAAAGGTGCCAATCAACAACAAACTAAAAATTTTTAGTGGTAGCGCCAACCGCCGGTTGTCTGAGGAGATAGCCGGGTGTATAGGAGTGCCTTTGGGACAATCTGAGGTGATCAGGTTCAGTGATGGGGAGATTTCGATTAATATTAAAGAGAGTGTACGGGGCTCCAATGTATATTTGATTCAACCTATATGCCCGCCGGTTAACGAAAATATGATGGAATTGTTAATATTAATCGACGCACTAAAAAGGGCTTCTTCCAAATCCGTAAACGTGGTTATACCTTATTACGGCTACGCCCGGCAGGACCGGAAAACACGGGCCCGGGATCCGATTACCGCTAAACTGGTAGCCGATTTGATTACCGCTGCCGGGGCCAACCGGATTGTGGCCATGGATCTTCATGCCGGGCAAATCCAGGGGTTTTTTAACATACCATTTGATCATCTTACCGCTATCCCCATTTTGGCCAATTATTTTAGTTCCAAAAACATTGAATGCGGAATAGTGGTCTCTCCCGATTTAGGGGGACTTACCCGGGCTCGCCAACTGGCGGACAGGCTGGCATTGCCGATTGCGGTTATTGATAAGAAACGGGTGGCTCCCAATAAAGCAGAGATCATGAATATTATTGGATTTGTTCGTAATAAAACTGCCATCCTGGTAGATGATATTATCGACACTGCGGGTACCATTGTGCAGGGAGCTGAAGAATTGGCCGGCCAGGGGGTGCTGGAGATATATGCCTGTTGCACTCATCCGGTGTTTTCAGGACCCGCCCTGGATCGCCTCCGCAACTCCCCCATAAAACAGATAGTCTACACCAACACCATACCGGTTCAATCGGAACTTGAGAATTTAAAATTCAAATCGCTGTCAGTAGCTCCTTTGATCGGGGAGGCGATTGTTCGCATTCATGAAGAGCGCTCGGTAAGCGAACTGTTTGATTGATTTGACAAAAAGTTGTTAGTTAAGATATAATGTTCATTCATTAGCAGTATATACACGGAGGCAGCAATATGGAACATTTAGCTCTACAGGCGGAGCTACGGCCGCCAATGAACAAGGGGCAGCTAAAACAGCTTCGCCGGGAGGGAAAGATCCCCGCGGTGGTTTATGGCCGGGGAAAGAACAACCAAAACCTGCAGGTAGAAGGACGAAGGCTTAACCAGATATTGTCCTCGGAGGGCGGCAACGTATTACTGGATCTGCAGCTTGATTCGGCAGCTACCGGAACAGAAACGGTGATGTTTAAAGAAATCCAGCGCAATCCTATTTTGAGGGAACAAATATTGCATGTTGATTTTATCCGGATTTCCATGACCGATCAAATTGAGGTGGAGGTACCCCTGATCTTTACCGGCGAATCGGTAGGGGTTAAGGACGAGGGGGGGTTGCTGGAAATCCTAATGCGTGAGATTACTATAAAGTGCCTGCCCGCAGAGATTCCCGAACATATTTTGATCGATGTATCGGAGCTTAAGATTGGGGACAGTATTGGGGCCGGCAGCTTGCAGTTGGATGAAAAGTTGGAACTGGTTACCGATCCCGATGAACTACTGGTTCAGGTGTCCGTGGTCATGGAGGAAGAGGAAGCAGAAGAAGAGGTAGAAGAAGAGGTAACGGAGCTTCCAGGAGAAGGGACGGCGGAACCGGAAGAAGAAAAAGGGGAGCCGGCATCTTAAAATTTCTGGAGGCAACGGCCCGAAAAACCTTTGGCCAGGTATCGGTTTGGCACGGGGGGAGTCGGTAATTGTTTGCTATTGTTGGCTTGGGCAACCCGGGCCGGGAATATGAGGGAACCAGACACAATGCCGGCTACCGGGTCGTGGAGGCACTGGCCGGCGTGCTTTCTGCCGATTGCCCATTCCGCCTCCGAAGGTCAATCTGTGCCACTGCCAGCTATGCCGGGAACAGGGTGTTATTGGTGCAGCCTATAACCTATATGAATTTAAGCGGACAAGCGGTAGCTGAACTATTCCGGCAATACCGTCTGGACTTCGGGAACCTGCTATTAATACATGATGAGTTGGATCTTCCACTGGGGTTGATTCGCCTTAAATCAGGGGGCGGCAGTGCCGGACATCAGGGAGTTCAATCGGTTATAGACAGTATGGGAAGCCCGGAGTTTTTGCGTTTGAGATTCGGAATAAGCCGCCCGCCGTTGATGCAGGAAGCAGCTTCCTATGTGCTGCAGCGCTTTTCTTCCCCGGAACAAGAGATGGTGGATACTGCGGTGCAGGTTGCGGTGGAAGCGGTTAAACTGCTGATCAAAAAAGGCCCGGCGGCGGCCATGAATAAATTTAATTAATCCGCTTTGTTAGGAGTTTGTATTTTGTACCGGAAAATTGCACGTATCACTTGGTTACTGCGTAAGTTAAAAGTATCGATCAAAAAAGCATCTTTAAGGCTATGATGAAGGAAAGTAAACCGGGGAATCCTTCCCCTCAGAGAGGCCGGGCCGCAGGCTGAAAGCCCCCGGGAAGGGCCTGGTTGAAGTTCCCTCCGGAGCTGGGAGCTGAAACCTCGGTTTGGATCGGGGCCAGTAGGCTCTACCGGTTCTTCTCCGTTAACGGAAGGGGGTATCGGCAGTGTAAGATAGTTGCCTGTACCTGTCAAGAGGGTGGCCAAACCAAACAGGGTGGTACCGCGGAGTAAAATCCGTCCCGCAAGGGGCGGTTTTTTTACATATTAAACAGGCTACGAGGAGGTTGGAAGAGATGATTGTGGTAATGAAATTAGCAGCTACCGGGTTGGAGATAGAAAAAGTTGAGCAGCGATTGCATCAGATGGGATTTAAATCTCATCTTATTCAGGGGGTGGAGAGAATTGTAATCGGGGCGGTAGGCGAAAAGAAAATAACTTTCCCCACTGGTTTGGAGATACTTCCCGGAGTGGAAAAAGTAGTTCCGGTGATGGCCCCATACAAACTGGTCAGCCGGGAATCCAGAGAGGTGAGCAGCCTGATCCCGGTAGGGGATCTGCTGGTAGGCGGAAAACAGCTGGTGATCGCCGCCGGGCCCTGTGCCGTAGAAAGTGAAGATCAGCTGATCACCATCGCCCGCCGGGTAAAAGCGGCAGGGGCACAGGTTTTGCGGGGGGGCGCTTTCAAGCCACGCACCTCCCCCTACAGCTTTCAGGGCCTGGAGAAGGAGGGGCTGACCATGTTGGCCCGGGCCCGGGAGGAGACCGGGCTGAAAGTGGTTACCGAGGTGCTAACCCCTCAGGATGTGGAACTGGTGGCTGTCTGCAGCGATATCTTGCAGGTAGGAGCGCGAAACATGCAAAATTTCCCCCTGTTAAAGGAGTTGGGGCGAATCGGCAAGCCGGTGTTGTTGAAAAGGGGCCTGGCTGCTACTGTGGAGGAATGGTTAATGGCGGCGGAATATATTTTGGCGGAGGGGAATGATGCTGTTATCCTGTGTGAGCGGGGAATCCGGACCTTTGAAACCGCCACCCGCAGCACTTTGGATATCAGTGCCATTCCTCTGGCTAAAATATGGAGCCATCTGCCGGTGATAGTCGATCCCTGCCACAGTAGCGGTTCCTGGCGCCTGGCACTGCCGTTAAGCCTGGCGGCGGTGGCTGCCGGAGCTGACGGGTTGATGGTAGAGGTTCACCATAAACCGGCGGAAGCCCTTTGTGACGGGCCCCAATCCCTTACTCCCGATAATTTTAGGCAGTTAATGGAGCAGGTGGCCAGAATTGCTCCGGTCTTAGACCGCCATTTAGTTGTACCCTCCAAAGATCATCCGGAAAAAGGGGTGAAAGAGTGAGCAGTAAATTAGGTTACCTGGGGCCGGCGGGAACGTTTTCTGAAGAAGCTGCGCTTAATTATATCCGATCCTGCCGGCGCCGCCTGGTGGAATATCCAAACATCCCGGAAATTGTAGAGGCGGTGATAAAGGGCAAGGTGAAAGAGGGCCTGGTCCCCTTGGAAAATTCACTGGAGGGAGGGGTGGCGGTTACCCTGGACTTGCTGGCCTCTCAAGATGGCCCGCAGATATGCCGGGAGCTGATCTATCCCATCAAGCACAGTCTGCTGGCTCACCCGCACACAACCCTTCATAATATAAAAATTGTGGTTTCACATTTTCAGGCCCTGGGCCAGTGCCGCCATTTTCTCAGCCACCAGCTAACCGGGGCAGTGGTTATCCCGGTAGAGAGCACTGGCGCGGCGGCGCTTAAAGCCTCCCGGGAAGAAGGAGTGGCGGCCATAGCTCCCCGGCGGGCTGCCGATCTTTATGGTCTTAATCTGTTGGCAGAAGATATTCAGGACAACAATTTTAACTGCACCAGATTTATAGTGCTGTCAGATCGGGATCACCCTCCCACGGGAGATGACAAAACCTCGGTGGTGATCGCAGTGCCTGACGGCCCCGGCAGTCTTTACAATATTTTGGGTTACTTTGCCCGTCACCATATAAACCTGACCCGGATCGAATCCCGCCCGGCCCGTCGACGTTTGGGGGAGTACCTTTTTTTTATCGATTGTCAGGGGCATCGCGATCAGACCGGGTCAACCGAGCTCTGGGCCGAGCTGCGCCGGGAATCAAGTTGGTTTAAAATACTCGGTTCTTATCCCCGGTCATTATATTCTGAAAGCAGATAGATTTTGCTCGCCAGGGGATAATTATGAACACCGGGGGATAGCATATTAGTAACCATTGGCCATAATTTATGGAGAAGAAAAGTTGAAGGTTACATATTTGTGTCATGGTTGCGGTGCGTTAATCGGCAGCTTGTATTTAACCGAAGCCGAGCAGGAGCAACTGGGCTTATTGACGACAGAGGGCAAGGAAGATATAATAAAAAGCGCTGCCGGGGATATATTTATTTATTCCCTGTGTGAGTTTTGCGGTAGCAACATCAAGGCCTTACCGCCACCCGATTCCCAGTAAGGAAATCGGGTGACAATTTTAATTGCAGCAACTTTCCAAAACCTTTCCCTCCAGGGAGGAAGGCATGTTACTGCGTGGATGGTTAAAACTTTGGTTTAATACCCCTTTATTTGCCGGCCTGGCCCATGGGATTCAGTCTACACCTGGTTATCATGCCTCGATACAGGGGGTGGATCAAGGTGCCGGGGCGTTTATAATTGCCGGCCTGGCTGAACATTGTAGTCTTCCTGTACTGGTAATAACCGCGGATGCTGTCCGGGCGGAAAAGATATATGAAGATCTCCTCACCTTTTTTCCCCGATCATGGGTTCACCTTCTTCTCTCCCGGGAGCTGTTTGTTACCGGGGATCTGCTGAGCCAAAGTGCCGAACGGTTGGAGCAACGCTTGCATTTTCTGAGCTGGGCCCGTTCCGGAAGCTCGGGCATATATGTTGCTCCACTGGGGGCGATTCTTAGCCGGGCGGTACCTCCGGAATACTGGAGTGATCTTACTTTAAAGCTTTATCCGGGTTTGCAGATGGATCGCGATTACCTTTTAAAGCGCCTGGTAGAGATCGGATATCAACGGGCTCCCCTGATCGAGACTAAGGGACAGTTCAGTGCCCGGGGAGAGATAATAGATATATTTCCTCCGGAACAGGAGCAACCGGTCAGAGTGGAGATGTTTGCGGATACCATTGCCTCCTTGCGGACTTTTGATTGCCGGACCCAACGTTCTACCGGTGTTCGACCCGAGATCAGCATAAGCCCGGCTTTTGAGTTGATCTTGCCTCCGGACAAATACCGGGAAAAAGAGGCCGATTTACGCCGGGAAGTCGAACGGGCTGTAGCCAAATTAAATTTGAGCAAACAGGCAGAAACAGCAGACAAATTTAACCGGAGGGTTAACCGGCATCTAACCCGGCTGGCAGAACCCGGGGGGCTGGAAATGTTTTCAACCTATTTTCCCTATTTCTATGGTCCGGGGGCTTCCGTATTGCATTATTTAAATAAGCAATCCCTGATTTTTCTGGATGAACCCATCCAGCTGGTTGAACAGGGAGCACGTTTACGAGGGGAATTGGAGGATTACTACCGAAGCTGTTTATTACAGGGCGAATTTTTACCGGGCCAGCCGGCGCCGATATTTAATGAACAGGAGGTTCTGGCAAATATCCCCTGGCCGGTAGTCTCCCTATCCTTGTTTTCCACGGACCAGCCTTTTGGTCCGGGAGAGGAGTACAGCCTGGAAATTAGAGGAGTCCCTCATTACTATGGGCAATGGGATCTTTTTCAAAACGATGTTTGGAAGTGGTTACGGGAAGGTTACCGGGTTTCTCTTTTGGCAGCCAATGTCGGTCGAAGGGATCTTTTAGTACAGCAGCTTATAGAACAGGGGCTTCCCGCGGTGGGAGGTAAACAGGAAACGCTCTCCCCGCCGGATAGGGGCCAGTTGCAAGTGGTGGTGGCCGAAATAAGCGACAGCTTTGTTATGCCTTCTCTGCGACTGGCGGTAATTTCTGAGCGCAACCTGATCCCTCGTCGGCGCAAAAAAAAATTGCTGAGCCGTCATCGAGGAACCGGTTTGCAAGACTACCGCGAGCTGTCTACAGGTGACTACGTAGTTCATGAACAGCATGGTATCGGAAGATATCTGGGTTTGAGCACGTTGGAGGTTGGTGGTCTTCAAAAAGATTATCTTCAGGTAAAATACCGGGGAGCAGATAAACTTTATATACCGGTGGACCAAATTCAGCTGATCCAAAAATATATTGGGGAACAGGGCAAAGTTCCTGCACTGCACAGCCTGGGTAGTGGGGAATGGACGCGCCTTAAAAACAAGGTAAGCTCTTCTATACGGGAGATGGCCGAGGAACTGCTGAACATATATTCCCGCCGCCAGACCTTGCCGGGCTATGCTTTTGGACCGGATCATTTTTGGCAACAGGAATTTGAGGGCCAGTTTCCATATGAAGAAACTCCCGATCAGTTGCAGGCGATTACCGAAGTCAAACGGGATATGGAGAAGGCACAGCCCATGGATCGTTTGATCTGTGGGGATGTGGGCTATGGCAAAACCGAAGTGGCTTTAAGAGCGTCATTTAAGGCAGCGGTAGAGGGAAAGCAAGTGGCATTTCTGGTCCCCACGACCATTTTAGCCCAACAGCATTTTCGTACTTTCCAGGAGCGCCTGGCTGATTTTCCGCTGGTGGTGGCCCAGATAAGCCGTTTTATTACCCCTTCCAGGCAGAAGGAGACCTTAAAACGGCTGGCGCAAGGCAAGATCGATGTTATTATCGGTACCCATCGCCTTCTCTCCAAAGATGTGAAATTCCATGATCTGGGTTTGCTGATTATTGACGAGGAGCAACGATTTGGGGTTCGCCATAAGGAAAAGCTCAAGAAATTGCGACTGGAGGTAGATGTATTAACCATGACTGCTACCCCCATTCCGCGAACCCTGCATCTGTCAATAATCGGTGCCAGGGATTTGAGCGTGATCGAAACTCCGCCCGAAAACCGCTACCCGGTACAAACCTTTGTTCTGGAGTATTCCGACCAGCTGGTAACAGAGGCTATTCAGCGGGAACTAAAAAGGCAGGGGCAGGTATATTTTGTATTTAACCGGGTGCAAGGGATTAACGCCTTTGCGGAGCATCTTCAGAAACTGGTGCCCGGGGCCCGGATTGCGGTCGGACATGGCCAGATGCCGGAGGCCAGGCTGGAACAGGTGATGAGCGATTTTTTAGAACATAAATATGATGTGCTGGCAAGCACTACTATAGTGGAGGCAGGGCTGGATATCCCCAATGTTAACACCATGATTATTTATGAAGCCGACAAATTCGGCCTGGCCCAGCTCTACCAGCTCCGGGGCAGGGTGGGGCGCTCCAACCGGTTGGCCTATGCTTTTTTAACCTACTGTAAGCACAAGATCCTTGCGGAAGAATCAAAAAAAAGACTGCAGGCAATTAAGGAATTTACCGAGCTGGGTTCCGGATTTAAAATAGCGCTCAGGGATTTGGAGATCCGCGGCGCCGGGAATATGCTGGGTGCAGAGCAGCACGGGTTTATGATGGCGGTTGGTTTTGATTTATATTCCCGCCTGCTGGAACAGGCAATTGCCGATTTAAAACAGGAAAAAAGAGAAGAGCCCCCGCCCCCACCCAGGATTGATCTGAAGATAAGTGCGTTTATTCCCAGCTCTTACATAGTCAGTCAGGATCAAAAAATTGATTTTTATCAACGTATTTACGCTTCCAGCTCCGAACAGGAGCTGGAAGCACTGGAGGAAGAACTTCGGGATAGATACGGAACCTTGCCGCCTCCGGCTACAAATTTGCTGAGGGTGGCCCGAATAAAAGTGTTGGCACTGGAGGCCGGAGTGGAGTTGCTTCAGCAGCGAAAAGAAGGGATAATGATTTGTTTTGATCCAAATTACCGGCCTGACCCCGATCTGCTCCGGTCCATGGCTCGAGATTCCGGGGGGAAAATTACCTTGCTGACCGGAAAATCAGCAACTGTAAAGCTGAGACTGGAGCGAGACGGGGAAGCGCTTACAGGGCTGATTAATTGGTTAACCGGCTGGCGAGATCTTTCTCATTGCCGTGGGGAGGTATCAACGGTTAAGTAAGGACAATGACTTGAAAACCGCCCAGGATGTATAAAACCTTTTCCGGGGATGAATACTAACCAGGAAAGTTTGGCAGTTTTACGCAAGCAACAAAGGAGGATACGGACTTGAAGGCCACCGGAATAGTAAGGCGGATTGATGATCTTGGCCGGGTAGTGATCCCCAAGGAAATAAGAAGGACCCTGAGAATCCGCGAAGGCGATCCTTTAGAGATCTTTATCGACAGAGATGGGGAGGTTATTCTCAAGAAATATTCCCCTATAGGGGAGTTGGGAGAATTTGCGCAGGAGTATGCCGACGCTCTCCACGAATCGCTGGGTCATATCTCCTGCATTGCCGATCGCGATGCCATTATAGCAGTTTCGGGAGCCCCCAAGAAAGAATTTACTAATCGGTCTTTAAGCAGTGTAGTGGAACAGGTTATCGAAAGCCGAAAAGCAGTATTGATTAATGGTACCAGGGAGCATGAGCTATACCGGGAGGCGGATGAAGACGGAAGCCCACGTTTTGCCAATGAAGTTATTGCTCCAATCGTTTCTGAAGGGGATCCCATTGGAGCGGTGATTATGGGCAGCAGAGATCCGGCAGTAATGATGACCGACCTGGAGATGAAAATGGTGGAAACAGCAGCCTCCTTCCTGGCCAAACAGATGGAGCAGTAAACTTTTTGGCAACACTTGATTGTTAAAGCCTCGCCAGGCAAACTGATGGGCGTTATAGAGATTTTGATTTGAGAGGAAGGAAGAGCCTTGTCCAGCCATAGTTCTTTTGTCAGGGGAGCGGCCATACTGGCGGTGGCAGGGGTAGCGGTTCGCTTGATGGGAGCTGCACTAAGGATTATCCTGGCCTCTCCGGCCCTGCTGGGGGATAATGGGATCGGACTCTATCAGATGGCCTATCCCATTTTTTCCACTCTCCTGACGATATCTACAGCCGGGATTCCGGTAGCTATATCGAAAATAATTGCCGAAAATTTTGCCCTGTCCAATCAAAAACAGGCGTTCCGGGTGTTCCGGGTGGCGTTAGTAATTCTTACCTTAACCGGGCTGTTGATTACATTGGTAATGTTAGGGGGAGCCGGATTCATAGCCGGGGTAATTATCAAGCAACCCCGGGCCTATTATTCGCTGGTGGCCATCTCCCCGGCCATTTTTTTTGTTACCGTCATGTCGGTCTTCAGGGGTTTTTTTCAAGGGCGACAGCAGATGCTTCCCACCGCAGTTTCCCAGTTGGCTGAACAATTGGGAAGAGTGGCTGCCTCTGTTTACCTGGTGGTTATACTGTTGCCCAGGGGTTTGGAATTCGCTGCCGCCGGGGCCTCTTTCGGGGCGGTAGCAGGAAGCATGCTGGGGTTAACGGTACTGCTGTTTATCTATTTTTGGGACAGGCCAAAATTTAAGCAGAAGATATCCCCCAGAGGTTTTCTTCGCCCATCCGGACTTGGCGAAATAGTCAGCCAAATCTTCCGGCTGTCGGTACCCATAACTTTCGGCAGCCTGATCATGCAGCTGTTTACCATGATAGATCTGGCCATAGTTACTCGCCGCCTCCAGGTGGCAGGGTTTACAATGGAAAGAGCCACTGCTTTGTATGGCCAGTTGACCGGTATGGCCGGCTCGGTGATCTATTTTCCCAACGTGGTGGTTATCGCTTTGGGGGTAAGCCTGGTACCGGCGATTTCGGAAGCCCTGGCCCGGGAAAACCAAAATCTTATCACCAGCCGCACCTCCATTGCGATTAAGATTACCGTGCTGTTCTCTCTGCCGGCGGCGGTAGGACTTTATATGCTGGCTACCCCCATCACTGCGCTACTATTTACATTTAAGGCCGTTGAAGCAGCAGCTCCTTTGGCGATTCTATCCTGGTCGGTTATAGCTCTGTCACTGTATATTACCAGCACCAATATTATGCAGGGGCTGGGGCAACCTTCAATTCCGGTGCTAAACATGGTCTATGGGGGGATAGTAAAAAGCGTTCTATGTTGGCTGTTAACCGCCAATCTTTTCTGGAACGTAAAGGGTTCGGCGGTAGCGTCACTTATCGGATTGACTGTGGCGGCGATAGCCAACCTTTATTATCTCACTTGCTTTACGGGATGGAGGTTCAAGGCTTCAGAATTGGTGTTATGGCCCGGAATATCCGTGATGGTGATGGCGGCGACGGTCCATATAATTTACCGGGGACTGTTATGGTTGGCCGGATTTTGGTTTACACCGGCACTGGCAAATGGGGTGGCGGTGCTGGGGGCCATAGCCATGGGGGTGATGGTTTATGGGCTGGCCCTTCTGCTGTCAGGGGGATTAAGCCGTGAAGATCTAAATTTAATCCCTAAACTGGGAGGATTGCTGATAAGGCTGGCCGAAAGATATCACTTATTACGTTAAATAAGAGGTGCCCGATGAGTACTGTACATATTATCGGCCTGGGCCCCGGAAAGCCGGGGCAACTAACAACCGACGCCCGGGAAACACTGCTAAAGGGGCAGCCTTTATATCTGCGAACCTGCAGGCACCCGCTGGCCGAGTATCTAACTGATCGAGGTATACCATATAGAACTTTCGATTATTTATATCGCTCCGGCTCAAGTTTTAGGCAGGTATACCGCTCTATAACGAGAACAATAATCAAGTCTGCAGTAACCCACGGACAGGTTTATTATGCGGTTCCCGGTCACCCGCTGGTCGGGGAAGCAGCGGTAGAACAGTTGCTGACTGGTGCCCGCATGCAAGGGATAGCGGTAAATATAATCCCCGGGCTTAGTTTTGTAGAACCGGTTCTGGAAGCCTTAAATCTTGATCTTCTTTGCGGGATCACCATACTGGACGTGCTGTGCCTGGATCGGTTGGTTGAACCCTGCCCGCAGCATTTAATTTTGGCCCAGGTTTACAATCGAAAAGTAGCCTCCAGAGCCAAGCTGACCCTGCTGGATTTATATCCTGCCAACTTCCCGGTAACCATTATTAAACAAGCCGGGCTTCCCGGGGAAAGAAATTGGCGCATTCCCCTTTACCTGTTAGATCGCCGGCCTTGGTTTAACCACTCTACTGCACTTTACCTCCCCCCGGCGAACCGTTATCGGTTAGGGGATTTGCTGGCTGTTATGGCCCGTTTGCGCCGTGATTGCCCCTGGGATCGCCGACAGAATCACCATAGCCTGAGGCCTTACCTGGTTGAGGAGGCCTATGAGGTGGTGGCGGCCATTGAGCAGCAGGATACGGCAGCCATTCAAGAGGAATTGGGGGACCTGCTGTTGCAGGTAGTATTTCACAGCCAGATTGCCAAAGAAAATGGGAATTTTTCCATCTATGAGGTGATAGCAGGGATAGTAAACAAACTTACCCGCCGTCACCCTCATGTATTTGGGAAAGAAACAATAACAACCGAAAAAAAAGTTGCCCAGCGATGGCAACAAATCAAATTACAGGAGAAAGGGGGGAAGGGGTTTGATCTGAAGGCGATAGGACTTGGGCTGCCATCTTTGCTTAAAGCGCTAAAGGTGCAGCAAAAAGCCGCTGGGTTGGGTTTTGACTGGCCTACCGTAGATGGTGCCCTGGAAAAACTTCGGGAAGAGCTTCATGAGCTGGAAGATGCATACCGCCAGGAGGATTGGGCTAAAATAGAGGAAGAGTTGGGAGATTTTATATTTGCGGCGGTAAATGTATCCCGATTTTTTAAAATGAGCCCCGAGCTGGCGCTGGAAAAAGCAATTAGGAAATTTATAACCAGGTTTGAATATATCAGGCAACAGGTGGAGAGTTCCAACCGTCCATTTTCTAGCTATACCTTGGAACAACTGGATGAGTGGTGGGAAGAAGCCAAGAAATATAGGTAATATTAGCCAAACAAGCAGGATACCATAATATTTTAGCGAACTATCTGGTATGTGGTATGATACCTATTAAATTTCTTTTCAGGAGGGATTTGTTAAGTGAATAAATCAGAACTTATTGAGGCTGTTTCTGAAAAAACGGAAGTTACTAAAAAAGTTGCAGAGAAAGTGGTAAATGCTGTGTTTGAAAGTATCAGTGACAGCCTGGCAGGCGGTGATAAAGTACAGGTGATCGGATTCGGGACGTTTGACGTTCGCAGACGGGAAGCCCGGGAGGGACGCAACCCGGCTACCGGAGAGAAGATAGCGATCCCTGCACTAAAAGCACCGGTTTTTAAAGCGGGTAAAAACCTTAAAGACAAAGTAAGATAAGCTATAATTAAACCATATTTTTTTAATCAAGGCCCCCACAGGCAAAGGGGGTCTATTTTTTTAAATTTTTTTTCGGCATGGGGGCAAGGGTTGCGGTCAAAATCCCCGAAAAACTAAATCGGCTTTATATCTTAAATTGTGGTATAAATTTCAGACACAAATAAGAAGATAAATTTAAATAAAATTTAAGGGGCGTACAAGTATGAGAATCAGATTAGCGAATGCAGTGGTTATAATACCGGTCCTGCTGTTGCTGGCAGGCGGAGGATGCCAGTGGCTCCGGCCCAGCCCGCAAATACCGGAAAAAATTAAAGGAGATGAGGGGACCGAGCCGATCCTTAAAGTGTATTTTCACGAAACAGAGGAAGTAAAAGAACTGCCTATGGAAGAATATATTGCCGGAGTGGTGGCAGCAGAGATGGATCCGGGCTGGCCTGTGGAGGCTTTGGCAGCCCAGGCCATGCTGGCTCGAAGCTTTACCCTGCAAAAGATCGAGGAAAAAGGCGGAATTCCGGAACATGATGCCCACGCTTCCACGGATATCAAAGAATTTCAAGCCTACGATTCCACCCGGATAAATGATCAGGTGCGACAGGCGGTAGAAAAAACCCGGGGACAGATATTTGCCTACCGGGGTGATTTTGTAAGAGGCTGGTTTCATGCTTATGCGGGGCCAAAGACCGCCTTGGCCGACGAAGGGCTGGAATTTGAAGGCAAAAACCCCCCTTATATACATAACGTGCCCAGCCCCGGAGGGAAGATAATTCCTGAAAACGAAGGAAACTGGAGCGCTTCCTTTCCCTTGCAGGAGGTCCAGGCTACTGTAACGGAAATGACCGGTAAAGATCCGGGGCCGATAACAGAGGTTAAAATTGAGGCCACCGGTCCTTCAGGAAGGGCCACCAGGCTGGCTTTCAACGAAGTGGAAATACCTGCTGCTTCTTTCCGTTTGGCTCTGGGGAGCACGGAAATGCGTTCAACCCTGCTTGACTCCATACAAATTTCCGGTGAAAACCTGTTCCTTTCCGGGATGGGTTATGGTCACGGGGTAGGGATGTGTCAGTGGGGTGCCCGGGCACTTGCCGAAGAAGGAAAGTCCGGTGAACAAATCATCGAATATTTTTTTAAAGGGGTAAACATGGTTAAATTATGGGATTAAACTTTTGTACAGTGGGCTATTTTAAACTGCTGCTTCATATATTTCTTATGGACAGGGCATCAGGTTTTTTCTAAAAAGAAGGTAATTCTTAGGCATTGTTTTTTTGCAAACTATAGCTGCTAAAGAGGTGAAACGGGTGGAGGAAAAATACAGTTTTAAATCCGGGCAGCACCGCCTGATTATTGATAACCGGGAACGTACAGAGGTATTTGGGGTAGTGCACGTGGATAGTTTTGATGAAGAAGAGGTAATTATGGAAACGGAGCTGGGGATGCTGGCGGTGCGAGGAGAGAACCTGCATATCAGGCATTTGAATCTGGAGCAGGGGGAGGTAGTGATCGAGGGTCTGGTATTGGAATTAGCCTATGCTGAAGATAAGGGGAGCGGCAGGGGAAAAAGTGTTTGGCAGCGAATATTTAAATAGCGGAGGGCTATTATGCCCGATCAGTTCACCCTGTTTACCGAGGCGGCGGCACTGGGTCTGCTATTGGGTGCCAATTATGATATTTTTCGGGCACTCAGGGCCTGTTATCAGATAAAAAAAATCACATTGGTATTTGTTACGGACAGTCTGTTTTGGCTTACCGCCACCATATATTGCCTGTGGTATATTTTTTATTGCCGCTGGGGAGAAATTTATCCCTTTACTTATTTTGGCCTGGCGGTAGGAGCGGCAGTATATTTCTGCTGGTTGAGCCCCTGCCTGTTTAAAATCTGGCATAAGCTCTTTTCTGGGGTAATACAGGCAGGGGCTTTTAGCCGAGGGATACTTAAGCGGGTTTTGGCGATCGTTTCATTCTCCACAGATCGGATTTCTACCGGCATGGGGACAAAGCTGAAAGTAGTTAAGAATTTATCTTCTGTAAGAAGGGTTTTTCACCATATCTACCGAAACAAAAAGTAATATTACTCTGTATCAAGTACCGGCCCGGGAGCGAATAAATACCATGAGCTCAGTTAAAACCCGTCCCAAGGTAATCAGGATAAGAAAAGTGCGCCCCGGGTTGTCATTTCAAAAGCTGGCGGTGACGGCGGGGCTTATGCTAGCGATATTTTTAACAATAATTATAATCTTTCAGGCAGGCCAATATTTCCGGTTAAAACAGGCGGTTATTGGTTGCCGGATCCAACTTGAACAACATGAAACTCGCAATGAACAGATTAAGGAAGAGATAGAGCGACTTTACGATGCAGAATATATCGAACTGTTAGCCAGGAAATATCTGGGATTGGTAAAACCCGGAGAAATAGTTTTTCAATTAAATGATTGACAAGCCTTGTAGAGAGGCTATAATTGTGTTTAGAATTATAAAAGGATTAAAATAAGGAGGAGCATTTTTTGGTATGCCCGTTAAAGTAGGCAACATAGTGGAGGGGGTGGTAACCGGGATCACTAACTTTGGTGCGTTTATATTGCTTCCCAATGGAGATACCGGGCTGGTGCATATTTCCGAGGTGGCCGACTCTTATGTGAAGGATATCAATGATTACCTGAAAAAAGACGATAAGGTAGATGTAAAAGTGCTCTCGGTGGATGGTAATGGAAAGATCGGTCTTTCGATTAGGCGAGCCTGTAAAAGCTCGCGGCGTTATCCGGGCCGGGAAGATCGCAGCAGCTTTGAAGATAAGCTGACCAAGTTTTTGAAAGAAAGCGATGAGCGGCTTCAGGACTTGAAACGGAACACTGAATCTAAAAGAGGCGGGCGGGGTACCTTTCGGGAAGCATTTTAAATTAAAATATATTAACATTTTGTGCTTGCAAAACACTCTTAACCGGGTGTTTTTTGTTATGTTCCCTTTCCCCAATAAAATTTATTATCTTGCGGCTGTTTACGATCATCCCCCGTATTTGCTGTAAATGACTATTTTGCAGTTAATTTTAATTAGCTCGGAAATTTATTCGATCTGGTTTTACCCAAGCAGCCCCAAATCGAAACCCCCGTTCGTTTCTCGCAGATCATAAAATGGCAACCCTTACCGGTAAACGGTGAGGGATGCTAACATTTGTCGCAATAAAAAATTACAGAGTTTACTTAATATGACATACATTTTGCAATAGGCCTTTTATAATGGGGTTGTCTTAAGGAGGTGACCCGGTAATGAGAGCAGAGGGGACAACCTTAGCCCCAAAGGCTGCCTTTCCATCTACGGAATGCGGAAGGGAACGCGTATTTGGCCTGAAAACACTTTCCCGGAGGGGACAGGCTCTATTTACAGCCGGCGCCATCCTGCTGGCGGTGGCAGGATTCACGCTGGGAAGAGCCTCGGTGTTAAGCGAAATAGCGCCGTTTGGAGCCGCTTTCTGGTTGGTGGCGTTGCGGGAAATGCCGCCACTGAGCATATTGGTAGCCGTTTCTGTTCTGGCAGGCCGGGCAAGTGTAGATGGAATCTGGCCGGCAGCTTACCTCCTGGTGGCAATGGCAGCAGTGTGGCTGTTGGAAGGACTCTGCTTACGCCTGTTCAAACGCCGCTGCCCCCTGTTAATTTCGGCGGCAATGTTAATGGTGATTAGCCGGGTAGGAAATTTTATTGATTTAAAAGCACCTTATTCTATTGAGTCGGTATTTTTGGGTCTGGAGGTGTTAACAGGTTGTCTGGCAGCAGCAGTTCTGGTGCCAGGAATGCGACTCCTTTATCACCTCCCCCGGAGCCGCGACCGGCCGGTGAGGGCATTACCGGAAGAGGCAACCGCCATTTTATTTCTCTGCGTACTAATCCTGACGGGGTTAAGGGGGTTTACTGTCGGCAGCCTGTCCGTAGAGGCTGTGGTTTCCCTGGTAAGCCTTATGATAATTGCTTATCTGTTAGGAGCAGTCGGAGGATCCGCTATTGGGATAATAACCGGGACAACTCTAGGGTTGGGAAACCCTGACATCTATGTCATCTTAGGGTCCCTCTCCTTTAGCGGCTTCTGGGCGGGCTTGCTGAAATCTTATGGTCGATGGGGCTGTGCGCTCGGGTTTCTATTTTCCGTGCCTCTGTTGTATTTGCTTGCTCCGGGGGATCTGCCGGGGATTTACTGGAAAGAAAGCCTGCTCTCTCTGGTTATATTCTTGGTGATACCATCCCGTTATCTTCAGAAGCTGTCGCTTCAGCTCCAGAGGTTGGGCTTAAGCAAATATGGGGGGTCGGAAGAGGAATGCCGCCGGCCGGTGGCCCGGCGGATTAACCGGGTGATCAGTCTGTTCAGGGATCTTTCCTCGGGCTTAAACCAGCCGGAGGAGATAGAAAACCGTCAGGAGCAAGAGCCTTATTTCCTGCTGGAAGACTTGATGGACCGGGTTTGCCGATCTTGCCTGTTTAAAAGGAGGTGCTGGGAGAAAGATCTCTTCAGTCACCACCGGCTTATACTGGATCTTCTGGTCAGGGCAGAAACCGAGGGGGAGGTAACGGAGGCCCATCTGCCCCCTACCTTCCGGGAGAGATGCCATCAGCCGGAGGTCCTGGTAAAAGCCATCAATAACTTGCAGGAGGTGTGGCAACTAAACCGGCACTGGGAGCAAAAGGTTAAGGAAGGGAAAAAGCTGGTTTCTAGCCAGCTGGAGGGGCTGGCCCAGGTCATGGAAGAGCTGATCTGGGAAATAGAACAGGAACCGCTATTGCCCGAAGAGGGTGAGCAGGCTCCCTCCTTTAACTTAGAACTGGGCTTGGCTCAAAAAGCCGGGCGGAACCAACAAGTCTGTGGTGACTATTATAGCCTGGTTGAGCTGGATACCTTCAGGCAAGCGATTATCCTGGGCGACGGCATGGGAAACGGTTCCCAGGCAGCAGAGGATAGCAGGTCTGCGGTGGAGATGTTAGAAAAGCTCCTGGAGGCAGGGCTTCCCACCGAAACAGTCTTGCGCACCGCCAATTCTTTGCTGCAGTTGCGCTCCCGGGAGAGTTTCGTGGCTATGGAGATGGCCTTAATTGACCTCCGGAAGGGAGAGGCGGAACTCCTGAAAATAGGAGCGGCCCCCGGGTTTCTTATCAGGGGAAAAGAAATTCTTCAACTGGGGGCCTCATCTCTCCCGTTAGGAATACTATCCAGCATCGAGGCTGAACGGCACCTGATTCGACTTCCGCCTACGGATCTGTTGGTGATAACCACCGATGGGGTGGCCGATCCCGATGGAGAGAGCACCTGGTTATTACCCTTTCTCCGGAAATGGGAAAGCTGTCCCCCTCAGGTAATTGCAGACCGTATCCTGGAAGAGACTCTGCGCCGGTGCGGTGGTTTCCTGCGAGATGACCTAACGGTGGTTACCTGCCGGCTGGTGCGGTTAACCGGTAATAGCGCCTTGGTCTAGAGAACACCCGTAAGGGGCAATTAGCAGCTGCTAGAGTTCCGGCAACCTGAAATTATACAGGTTGCTTTTTTTTATCTGTGCAAGGTAGGGGACAGACCTGCAAACTTAGGTCTGTCATTAGAACAAGGTATGGGGACAGACCTGCAAACTTAGGTCTGTCCCCGGGGATAATATGGTAAAATAATTAATGAGGGGGGGATTTGATTGCTGGCCGAAAATGTGGAAGCATATATTAATCAGCATCACTTGCTTGCTACCGGGGACCGGGTGCTGGTGGCAGTGTCCGGCGGACCGGATTCATTGGCATTACTTCATTTATTGCGCAACCTGGCCTCCCGGTTCAAGATTGAACTGGCGGTAGCCATCCTGGATCACCGTTTTCGGCCGGAGGCCCTCCGGGAAGCGCTGGCAGTGGGAAGGCTGGCCAGGCGCTGGGGACTTACTTTTTTTGGGACTTCCCTGGATGTTCCCTATCTGCGTCAAAAATGGAGGGTTTCTTCTCAGGAAGCTGCCCGAAAAGCCCGCTATCAGTTTCTGTTGTCTTCTGCCGGCAAGTGGGGAGCCGGTAAAATTGCTCTAGGGCACCAGCTTGACGATCAGGTAGAAACAGTATTGCTTAATTTTTTACGGGGGACCGGTGTAGATGGATTGAGCGGCATGGCCCCTAAGCGCCGCTTGGGGAAGTGTATGCTAATTCGCCCCTTGCTGGGAGTTACCCGTAAACAGATCGATGAATATTGTCGGGATCACCGGCTGCAACCATTTAAGGATCCCAGCAATTTAACCGCGGTCTATACCCGCAATAAAATCAGATTGGAACTAATTCCTTATTTGCAGGAAAATTATAACCCCCGGCTGCGAGAAGCCCTGATCCGGTTATCCCAGCTGGCAGCCGCTGATCGGGAATTTTTGTGGCAGGCTGCAACCCGGGAGCTTCGCAAGGCTTCCTGCCAGCGAGGGGACGCACTGATTCTTGATGCCCGCCATCTGCATAAGCTGCCGGCAGCACTTAAGGGTAGGGTGAGCAGGCTGGCGTTATTTAAAATAACCCCACCGGGAGAGGTGGGTTTGAAACAAGTTCAACAGCTAATTGATCTCTGTCACAGTGGTGTGACGACGGCCGAGCTACATACCCCCGGTGGGGGCCGGGTCTATCGTTCCGGCAACCAGTTGATATTTACTTCTGCTCCGGCAACCGAACCGGCAGTGGTGGCTACCCGGGTAAATATTCCCGGGGAAACCGCTTTGCCCTGGGCTAACGGGAAAATAGTTTCCCGGCTAACGACTGTGGATAAACTTAGTTGGCCCCCTTCCTGCCGGGAGGCCTACCTGGATCTAAGGCGGATCCCGGAAACGCTTTGGGTACAAACCCGTTGGCCGGGGGCGCGGTTTCATCCCCAAGGGGCGATAGGCAGCAAGAAATTAAAAGATTTTTTTATCGATCAGAAAATCCCCCGGCACTTAAGAAATTGCTGGCCCCTGGTAGTGGCCGGGGAGAAAATATTATGGGTGGTTGGCAAGAGGATTGGGCACCCTTATCGGATTACGGCAGATACTACCGAAGTGGTGGTTTTAAAGTTTATACCTTTATCTGAGGGACGGCGATCCCTGTAAAGAGTGCAGCTGGTTAAGCCATGGCCGGATCATTTGCGTTGTAAGCAAAAATTACCAGGAAAAGTTAAATAACGGGAGGGGAAAAGGTGAAAGGCATGTTAGAAATACTTTTATCCCGAGATCAAATTGCCGCCCGGGTAGGCGATCTGGCGGGACAGATCTGTAAAGATTATCAAAAAAGCAGGCCGGTACTGGTTTGCATTTTAAAAGGGGCGATAATTTTTTTAAGTGATCTTATGCGCAAGCTGACCCTACCGGTGGAGATAGATTTTATGGCGGTGTCCAGTTACGGGCAATTCACCTCCTCTTCGGGGGTAGTCCGCATTTTAAAAGACTTGGATCAAAATATCGGAAACAGGGATGTATTGGTAGTAGAAGATATTATTGATACCGGTTTGACTCTCAATTATTTGTGTGAAAATATTTTACAGCGCAGACCTCGGTCGCTAAAGGTAGTAACTTTACTTGATAAACCGGAGCGTCGAAAGGTTGATTTTAAGCCGGATTACCTGGGATTTTCCATCCCCGATTACTTTGTAGTGGGTTATGGGTTAGATTTTAATGAACGTTATCGCCACCTTCCTGATATCTGTATTTTGAAGCGCTCATCATTGCCGGATTAATTTTTAGACCGGTGATTTGCCGAACTATTTTGGTGTTTTAAAAGGGCTGCTTTGTTGTATATAAGGAAGGTGTATGTTAAAATGGGAACATCGCCAGCCTACTGGAGAGGAGGCCTATTTTGAATAATTTTTTGAGGCAGATCACATTTTATTTGGCCATTGTACTGGTTGCTATTATCCTCCTCACTACGCTATTTAACAACAGCGAGAAGCTTCCGGAGGAAATTGAATACAACGCTTTCATTCAGCAGATTAACCGGGATCAGGTGGAAGAGGTTACCATGTTTGGCGGAGAGGAAATTGTGGCGGTTTTAAAAGACGGTCAGACTGTTAAAACTGTGCGTCCTCCCGATCACGACCTTACCCCCCTGCTGTTAGAGAAAAATATACCCCTTAAGACTCCGCCCAAACAGGGACCCAAATGGTGGCAGAGTGCCTTTACCTACCTGATACCATTTTTAATGCTTTTTGGGATATTCTTCTTTTTCATGCAGCAAAGCCAAGGTGGTGGGAACCGGGTGCTTAATTTCGGAAAAAGCCGGGCCCGCCTCCATCACGAAGGTAGCCGGCGCAAGGTAACTTTTGAAGATGTAGCCGGAGCAGACGAAGAGAAGGCCGAGCTGGAAGAGGTAGTAGATTTTTTGAAGGAACCAAAAAAGTTTATCGAACTAGGAGCCCGCATTCCAAAAGGGATCCTGCTGGTAGGCCCTCCCGGGACCGGAAAAACCTTGCTGGCCCGGGCGGTGGCCGGGGAGGCAGGGGTGCCGTTTTTCAGTATCAGCGGCTCCGATTTTGTGGAAATGTTTGTAGGGGTAGGGGCCTCCCGGGTGCGGGATTTGTTTGAAAACGCTAAAAAAAATTCTCCCTGCATTGTATTCATAGATGAGATCGATGCTGTGGGCCGCCAGCGAGGAGCGGGATTGGGAGGGGGACACGATGAGCGGGAACAAACCCTTAACCAGTTGCTGGTGGAGATGGATGGGTTCGATGTAAATGAAGGCATCATTATTTTGGCGGCCACTAACCGACCGGATATCCTGGATCCGGCACTGCTCCGTCCGGGGCGGTTCGACCGGCAGGTTACGGTTAATTTTCCAGATGTAAAGGGGCGGGAAGAGATACTAAAGGTGCATTCCCGAAATAAGCCTATAAATCAAGAGGTTGACTTAAAAGTGGTAGCCCGCCGGACCCCCGGTTTTACCGGGGCGGATCTGGAGAATGTAATGAATGAAGCAGCCTTGCTTACAGCCCGCCGCAACGGCAAAAAAGTAGGCATGCAGGATCTGGAGGAAGCCATTGACCGGGTTATTGCCGGTACAGAGAAAAGAAGCCGGGTAATCAGTGAATTTGAAAAGAAAATCGTCGCCTACCATGAGGCAGGTCATGCTCTGGTGGGCTATCTGCTTCCCAATACCGATCTGGTGCATAAGGTGTCTATTATCCCCCGGGGGAGGGCGGGGGGCTACACCCTGATGCTCCCTGAAGAGGATCGTTATTATATGACCAAATCGGAGTTGCTGGACAGAGTGAGTACTTTGCTGGCAGGGAGGGTTGCGGAACAACTGGTGCTTAATGAGGTAAGCACCGGCGCCCAAAACGATCTGGAAAGAGCCACCTCCATAGTTCGGCAAATGATCATGGAATACGGGATGAGCGATGCATTGGGCCCGATTACCTTCGGCAAAAAACACGATCAGGTGTTTTTAGGACGGGATTTGGCCCGGGATCGAGATTTTAGCGAAGAGGTAGCCAAGGCCATTGATAAAGAGATCCGAGATACGGTGGATCGCTGTTATCAACGGGCTTACGAAGTATTAAGTAACCACCGTGAGAAGCTGGAACTAATCGCCCAGGCCCTTTTGGAGCAGGAAACCCTAAATGCCGAGGAAATCTCAGCCCTGATGGAAGGGAAAAGCCTGGGTAAACCAACGGAAAATAAATTTCCCCCCGCTCAGGAACAACCGGATGCTGAAGAGACGGCATCGAAAAAACCCCGGGTTAGGGGTCAGAAGACTTTGCCAAACACGAGCGTCGATGTGGGGGTTTCTTTTTGCTCCGGAGAGGACAGCACCTCTCCGGAGGAAAGCTAAAGGGAGCAAAAGGCTCCCCCTTTTTTTAGGTGTTTCCATCGGAGAACCACTGACAGACAAGCAACAGTATTGAAAAATGAGAAGCAAGGACAAAAATTACGTGAATATCGTAACATGCGCGGCAGGTTTTAGGGAGACCTGTGTAGAATAAATTAACCGCCCCTAGGGGTAGGAGGTTAATTTTATTTCAATTTTATAATTTAAGGAGGTTCTTGTCATGGCGGGAGTAAATTTAGACCCCACCAAATATCAGGATTGGGAAATAGCTGAAGCAGCGGAAGAAGGTATGAAGACGGTCTACCAGCTGGCCGATGAGCTGGGGCTAGAGAAAGAAGAGCTGTTGCCGCACGGTCATTATGTAGCTAAGGTGGATTACAAAAAGGTTTTAGGGAGGCTGGCCGGCCGGCCAAACGGTAAATACATAAACGTTACCGCGATTACCCCTACTCCCTTGGGTGAAGGAAAGTCCACCACCACCATGGGTTTAACCCAGGGGATGGGCCTGCGGGGCCAAAAGGTATTTGCTACTTTACGCCAACCTTCCGGAGGCCCGACCATGAATGTAAAAGGGTCTGCGGCCGGGGGCGGGCTTTCCCAGTGTATTCCCCTAACTGCTTTTTCTTTGGGATTAACCGGTGATATTAATGCCGTTATGAACGCCCATAACCTGGCCATGGTGGCGGTTACCTCCCGACTGCAACATGAATTTAATGCTAGCGATGCTTTTATGAAACGCCGGGGCCTGGAACGCTTAAACATTGATCCCCGGAATGTGGAGATGAAATGGATTATAGACTTCTGTGCCCAGGCTTTGAGAAATATTATTATTGGTTTGGGTACAAAAAGAGACGGATTGATGATGGCTTCGGGGTTTGCCATCGCTGTGTCTTCCGAGGTAATGGCTATTTTGGCCATGGCCAGGGATTTAAAAGACATGAGGGAGCGCATGGGTCGGATAGTGGTAGCCTATGACAAGCGGGGAAATGCCATTACCACTGAAGACCTGGGAGTAGCCGGCGCTATGACTGCCTGGATGTCGGAAGCGATAAATCCGAACTTGATGCAGACCCTGGAGGGCCAGCCGGTATTTGTCCATGCCGGCCCATTTGCCAACATCGCGGTCGGGCAATCCTCCATTATTGCCGACCGGGTAGCTTTAAAATTAGCGGACTATGTAATAACCGAGTCCGGCTTTGCCGTGGATATCGGGTTTGAGAAATTCTGGAACATCAAATGTCGCGAATCCGGGCTGGTACCAAACTGCGCGGTAGTAGTGGCTACTATTCGCGCTTTGAAATGCCACGGTGGGGCGCCCTTGCCCCTGCCCGGGCAACCGCTGGATGAAGCCTACACCAGGGAACATTTAGAATGGGTCGAGAAAGGCTGCGAAAACCTGATCCATCATGTGAATACCATCAAAAAGGCGGGAATCAATCCCGTGGTCTGCATAAACGCATTTCATACCGATACCGAGAATGAAATCAAACTGGTTCGCCGCTTGGCCGAAGCGGCCGGGGCCAGGGTAGCGGTTTCCACCCACTGGCAGCAAGGCGGTGAAGGAGCGCTGGAGCTGGCGGATGCAGTGATCGAGGCCTGTAATGAACCTAACGATTTTAGATTCCTGTATGAGCTGGAGACGCCGTTGCGGAAGAGAGTAGAGCTTATTGCCCGGGAGGTATATGGTGCCGACGGAGTGGAATATTCACCGGAAGCATTGGATAAAATTAAACGGATGGAACAAGATCCCGAATTCCAGAAGCTGGGGACCTGCATGGTTAAAACTCATCTCAGTTTATCCGATGATCCTTTGATCAAAGGGGTACCCAAAGATTGGAACCTGTTTGTGCGTGATGTGCTAACTTACGGCGGAGCCGGGTTCGTAGTGCCGGTAGCCGGTCAGATTTCGCTGATGCCCGGAACTGCCGCCACTCCGGCATTCATGAAGGTAGATGTGGATGTAGATACCGGCAAGGTGAAGGGGCTGTTCTAGTAAGATATAATCGCAATTAATTTGGTTATTTACAGGGCTGTTCCTTTTGGGGCAGCCCTTTCTCGTAGAAGTTGGAAATTAGAAGTAGGAGGTCAGGGGCTGGGAAAAGCGGTTGGTACCCGGTTGTTTTGGTTTATTTAAATCCCTATAAATTCTAGTTTCTAAATTCCAATTGAAAACCGGCAGGATGCAAACGTTCACCGATTCCCAGATCCCGGTAGCATTGACGGATCGTCCGGTCGGTTCCGGGAACGATTACATCCGGGGCAATATCCAGAAGAGGTGCCAGCACAAAGCTCCTGATGAGCATTCGTGGATGAGGCAGCATCAGGGCCGGTGTGTACATAATAATCCGGCCATACATCAAAAGATCCAGGTCCACGGTACGCGGCCCCCAGCGCCGGCGGCGTTCCCGCCCCAACTCCTGTTCTACCCTCAACAGCCGGCGTAACAGAAGAACCGGTGGTAAAGAGGTTTGTAGGGAACAGGCAGCATTTAAAAATTGCCCTTGGGGAGGACCTCCTACCGGTTCGGTCTCATAGATCCGGGAGGAAACCATCAAAGAAATGAGCGGATCCCGGTTCAGCAGCTTTAGAGACTGTTGTAAATAAAAAAGGCGATCACCTATATTGGAACCTAATCCTACATAAGCTATGCCGGGCAAGGCTAGGTTTTTTCCCGTCGGCGGGATATTTCAACAAATACACCGCCCCGGATATCGGGTACCGGCGGGTGAGGTTTGCCCACCCTGACGGTTACCTCCCCTAGTCCCGGCAGGGACAACAGTTTTTCGGCAATACGTTGGGCCAGAGTCTCCAGCAGTAAATACCTGCTTCCCTGGATAACCTCTCGGGCGGTGTCTACCGCCAGCCGGTAATCCAGAGCGTTTTCTAAAGAATCGCTCTCTAAATCCGGCAGCTTCACTCCCAGAATAAGGCTTACTTGAAATTCCTGGCCCAGTTCCTGCTCGGAGGGGAATACTCCATGATAGCCATATACTGAAATATTGTTGATAATTATTCTGTCCATCCCTATTTCACCCCCGCATGATTGCTTCAGTCATTGTTATTACCCGGGACATTTCCCGCACATCATGGACCCTGATAATGTCTGCTCCCGAAACCACACCCCAGGTCACGGTAGCAGCGGTTCCTTCTAAACGATCATTTTCCGGCAGATTAAGGGTTTTGCCGATCATAGATTTGCGGGATGTTCCCAGCAGCAGGGGATAACCCAACCTTAAAAAAGTCGGCAAGTGGCGCATTACGGTGAGGTTCTGGGGCAGATTTTTCCCGAACCCGATACCGGGATCAATTATTATGTTATCCGCGGCAACTCCTGCGGCCAGGGCCAGATCGACAGATTGACGTAGTTCCAATATCACCTCTGCTATAAGATTCCGGTAATTGGTATGTGTGCGGTTGTGCATCAGGCAGATCGGCACCTTAAAGCCGGCAGCTACTTCCCCCAACCGGGGATCTTTTTTTAGTCCCCAGACATCGTTGATCATTTCCACTCCGGCCTGCAGGGCTTTCCTGGCTACTCCGGATTTATAGGTATCAATGGACAGGGGAGTATTAAATTGTTGGTCTTTTTTCAAAGCTAGGATAACCGGCATTACCCGGTCTAGCTCTTCTTCTTCCGGTACCGGTTGAAAACCGGGGCGGGTGGATTCGCCGCCCACATCAATGATATCTGCTCCCTGGGAAACCATCTGTTTGGCCCGGGAGATCGCTTTTTCCAGGGTATTAAATTGGCCTCCATCGGTAAACGAATCAGGGGTAAGGTTTAAAATTCCCATAATTATGGTTTTGTTGCCCAGGGTAAGCAGGTGATTTCCCAGCCGCAATTTCCTCAGTCGGCGGTGGCCGGGTTGTTCTGCACGGATCAAAGATGCGGGCAGTAAATTATAGGGGTCTGTATTCATCGGATGCTCCACTCCTGTTTGACAGGTTTTCATGATCCCTGTTTGCCCAGTTAAACGATTCAAACCGGGGCAGGCCCTACGGTCAGTAGCAAATACTATCCTTCTGCGGCATGGAATAATACTTCCGGCAATCTTCCTTGGCCGGGCACTTGAAACAGAGCCTTGAAAAAAGGTCCGCACAAAAAAGAGCCTTGCTTAAAGGGTGACGATTGTCGCCGACATGATAGTCTTTCCGGTGCTCACGGATGGCGATTAATATAAGATCAATATCGGTTTGCTGGAAGCCCGAGGCTTCCAGTATAGGACGGGCCAGTTTTGCTCCGGACAGGGCATGGTCAATATTCTCAGTATATTCCCGCCAACGACCGATATCATGGAGCAGGCCGGCTGCATAGGCTAACTCTTTGATGATCGGTTGTTCCCCCTGTTCCACCAGCAACAGGTAGGTCAAGCGGGCTACCGTCAGCAGGTGATCAAAGTCGTGGGTACAAAATACTCGTTTTTCTTCCAGGTGCCGGTTTTTACGCAGATAAAGTTGAAAATCTGGGTGGTCAATAATCCGCTGTATTTTGTCCATTACGGCGCCGAGCTTCACCGTCCTCCTTTTATCAGGCTCATTACCTCTTCCCGGGAGCTGGCATTGCTGCGAAATAACCCCCGGACTGCAGAAGTAACAGTGACCGCCCCCGGTTTGTTAACCCCTCGAATACTCATGCACAGGTGTTCAGCTTCTAACACCACTACCACCCCCTTGGGAGTGAGCTGTTCATTTATAATGTTGGCTACAGTGCTGGTGAGGCGTTCTTGCAGTTGGGGTCGCCGGGAAACGATATCGATTACCCGGATCAGTTTGCTTAGGCCTACTATTCGCCCTTCTGTAGGGATATAGGCCACGTGGGCTTTCCCGTAAAATGGGAGCAGATGATGTTCGCAGATTGAACTAAAGGGAATATCTTTTACCAGGATCATCTCATCATGTCTGTCAGCCTGGAAACAGGTTCTGAGGGGATCTCCGGGGTTTTGTTCCAGCCCGGAAAACAACTCGCTGTACATTTTGGCTACTCGCTGCGGAGTGTTACGCAAACCTTCCCGGTGTAGATCTTCACCGATCGCCTCCAGAATTAGCTTTACTGCCCGGACAATTTTTTTTTGATCAATCACGACCGCTCCCTCACTTTCAGAACATTAATGTCTGAGGCAAAAATATTACCAACGTGTGGAGCAGTGCGCAGGACAGGACATTTTCAGTGCGAAAGTACAAAAATCCTAGTATAGCTGCCAAGCCTGGCTCCAACACGATAATCTCTACATAGGTAAACGGGTAAGAAAGCATCCAGGGGGCGGTTACAAAATAAGTCCCCGCCCGGATTGCCCCTGCCAGCAAGGCTGTTGCCAACAGTCCACCCGCAGGGCCTAACTGCCTCCCTAAAATATTTTGTATAAAACCTCTCCAAAGCATTTCCCGGGATAGCCCCAGGCAGAAAAAAATGGTTATAAATATGGCTATAGTATGTCGGCCTTCTAGCCGAATTCCTTGAGGAAGCCTAAGGATGGTGGTTAAGAGCATAACTGCTGCCATTATTGCAATAAAATAACCCCGCTTGAAGGTGCCCCGGTCTATTCCCAGTTCAAGGTGGTTGATTTTTCCAGCTTTTAAAAGGGCAAACAGCAGAAAAATTGCTGCCCCATAGCCGATCGAGAGCACTGCTTCCGGAAGGCGGGCTGTTCCGGGAAGGATCTCTCCTCCGAAAGCCATTGCTCCGGTTACCAATACCGCCCCCAGTTCCCACCCCCCGGCGAGTGTGTTCTGTCTTTCTTTCCAATGGCTGGAATAGCGATGATCCAGGGAAAGGATAAGCACCACCAGCCAAATAATAAGGTAAAACATAATATACAACAGCCCGGAAATATATACTGGTCCGCCGGCTTGATTTTGCACCGGTGGCCATACCGGATCTCCCTGTTGGTCAATAAAGTAGTAATAGGACGCTGATTTGGAAGGGGGAAATGAAAACGGGATTTTGTTTGACCATATCACCGGTAATCCCGGTTGCCGGTTAAAGAGGTCATTAACCGCTGCATCAATTTCAGGATCTTCCACCGGGATAAAAATTATATCTTTTTTAATCTTTTCTAACTCTTCTTCGGTAATCATTAAGAAAATCCCTTCCGGGTATTCCATCGAATTTACTGATAAAGACTCGGGATCCGGTACAAGGCTTTGGTTTCCGTCCACACCCGGTAGTTCCAGACCATTTTTATCCTCATATATTTCCCGGCCCAGTATAAGGGCGGCCTTCTGCTTTTCTTGTTCATAGACCGGAACGATAATTCCCCCTTCAGGAAATGAAAGATGAAGATCATAAAATGAGAAAGACCAGGGTTCAAATTCATAGCTTCTTTTAATCTGATAAGTGGGAGGGGGGGTTCCTAAAGATTCCGGAAAAGAGGTTGCCAGCAAAAACACGGCCAATACCAGAACGAATATTGCCGCCAGCAACAGCAATAATTTAACCAGGTAATTAAACTTACCGATTCTTGCAAGCAGCATTATTCTTTTTTCCCCCCTGCTTTTTCTAGCCATGAGTTTTAAATTTCGACTCGATTCACGTTATTCCTGCCGGAAAATCAGCAAGATATTTGGCCCTTTTCAAAGGAATGAGGTTTTGATATAGTATTTTAGACGTATAACTTCAACCGTGTATTTTAAGGAGGCTATATGTAAACCATGCTACTGGCTATCGATGTAGGAAATTCTAATATTATGCTGGGAGTATTTGATCGGAGCCGAATTGTAGCCAACTGGTATGTTCCCACCCATCCCGATAGCACCCCGGATGAAATGGGAATCATGGTTAAAAATTTACTACGGGAAAACAGTCTATCGGATAAGGATATTACAGCCATTATTGTTTCCTGCGTGGTGCCTCCCCTGCTGACCTCCTTGGACAAGATGTCTCGTAAATATTTTTTGGTGGAACCTTTAATCATAGGGCCGGAGATTAAAACCGGTCTAAATATCCTGGTGAATAACCCCCGGGAAGTAGGGGCCGATCGCATTGTAAATGCGGTGGCCGGATATTATTTTTATGGTGGACCGTTAATTATCGTGGATTTCGGCACGGCTACCACTTTTTGTGCCATCTCCGATAAAGGTGATTACCTGGGAGGGGTGATTGCTCCGGGCGTAGGTATTTCCACCCAGGCATTATTTGCCAGGGCGGCCAAATTACCGCGAGTTGAACTGGTTAAGCCGCGCCGGGTAATCGGCAAAGATACCATAACCGGAATGCAATCCGGGGTAATTTATGGTTTTGCCGGCCAGGTTGATGGAATCGTTCGCCGGATGTCCGTAGAGCTATCTGCGGAACCCTTTGTGGTGGCTACCGGAGGCTACGCCGAATATATTTCTTCGGAATCAGAAACTATAAAGCAGGTTAACCCTTTATTAACCCTGGAAGGCCTGCGGCTGATCCATGAAAAAAATCGCGGTTCTGAATGTTTATAGGCCAGGGTGAGGTGTTCCTGGGAATCAATTGGAAAGGGGTGAAGATCATTGAAGGTGGTAGTGTTGGGCGGAGCGGGAAACATGGGTTCAGAGGCGATCCGGGATCTGTTGACCTATCCGGAGGTGGAACAGGTAACCATTGCCGGCCGGAATATGGATGCCGCTCATAAATTGGTTTCCCCCCTTGATCAGGGATCCAGACTAAAAATTGAACACCTGGATATTACCTCGCCCGGAGATCTACGTAGGGTTCTTACCGGGCACACTGTGGCTGCAGGGGCACTGGGTCCATTTTACCGTTTTGAAAAACCTATTGTAGAGGCGGCTTTACTGGCCGGGGTAGATTATGTCAGTATTTGTGATGATTACGATGCGGTGGAGGCCGTGTTGCCACTTGATCAGAAAGCCAGGGATCAGGGTCGTAAGATATTAACCGGCCTGGGATGGACCCCGGGGTTAAGCAATATGTTGGCCTGCAAAGGCTATCGGGAGCTGGAGAATGTAGTTTCTATTAAAATATATTGGGCCGGCAGCGCTGCCGATTCTGCCGGGCTTGCGGTAATATTGCATACCCTCCATATATTTCAAGGGAAAGCAGTTTCTTTTCAGGATGGACAACACCTAGAAGTAAAGGCAGGCTCCGGCCGGGAGGCGGTGGAATTTCCTCCCCCGCTGGGTCGGGTTTATACTTTTCAGGTGGGACATCCTGAACCGGTGACCATTCCACGTTATCTGCCGGGATTACACCAGGTTTTTCTAAAAGGCGGCCTAGTTGAAAACTATTTAAACCACCTGGCCAGGCTAATCGGCACTCTTAATCTTTCTAATACCGGGACCAAAAAACAGCGGATAGGTCGGTTGGTAAAAGCTCTTTTACCTTTATTCCCTTCAAACAAAAAACGCTCTCTGTCAGGGATCAGGGTGGATATTGCCGGCAGAAGAGGCAAGAAAAATATTCTGCTAAGTTATACAGCGATAGATAATATGCGCCGGTTAACCGGTATCCCCCTAAGTATTGGAACTTATCTGATGGGCAAAGGGGAAATTAAGCGCTATGGGGTATTTGGTCCCGAGGCAGAAGGTGCGCTTGATCCGGATAGATTCCTGGAAGAGCTGGCTCGAAGAAAATTGATAGTACATCGGAGGGAAGAGAGACTGGCCTGAATAAAAATAAACAGTACAAGGGGGGGTTCTTTTGTGCGTTTTTAATCCCAGGCATTCTCCAACCCAGTCCGTACGCACAAAAAAACCGTCCCTTGTACTGGAGCCTTCTAAATGACTGGCCTCCGGCAAACGGCCATATCATATTTTAAAACCTCGAATTTTATGACCACTGCTCCTTATACCAACCTGAACTTAATGTAACATTGGCGGTGATTTATGGTGGGCGGTATTTTGTAGAAAATATCGCCTTTTTTTATAATGAATTTACCGGTATTTATAAAGGAGGTGAAAAGATGGCGGTAACCGTAATCCCCGTTCAGACCCGGTTGCAGTTGAGGTTGCAGGTAGGGGTTGACGATAAGGGCAATCCTAAGTTTGCTACCAGGAGTTTTTCCAATCTGAAACCCGGTGCCGAAAATGAACAGCTTTTCCTGCTGGGACAGTCTTTAACCGGTCTGCAGGAGCATGACCTGAGCGCGATTCGTAGGGTAGACGAGGTTGAGCTGGAGGTCAGTTAAGCTTTTAATCACGGTTAATTTACAGAAAGGAGGGATAAAATGGCTCAAACATTGCAGATGATTTTTCGAAATGAAGAGGGGCGAAATGTTACTATTTCTATTGCCGATGCAAAAGATGAGCTTGATCCGTTAGATGTAGAAACGGTCATGAACAACATTATTAGCGGAAACCTTTTTATAACCCAGGGTGGGGAAATTATTAAAGCAATTCGAGGGCAACTGATTTCCAGGTATGTCCAAACTATTGTGGAGTTCTAGCCCACCGGGCATATCCGATCCTTAATTGCAAATCCCCACGAAACCCTATTAGGAAGCCGCCTTTAACAGGCGGCTTCTCCCATGCCAGGAACACCTCCTTTCCTGCTTACATATGGTAGTACTACTGATTGTTTAAGGAAGGGAGCAGGGGTGGGAAAAAATAAAAAAAATTTACCCAGGTATGCCTCTACCATGTTTAAAAAAGCAAATGTTGTAGGGGTAGGGCTAGGTTATCGGGCCAAAGGCGATCAGCAAACCCGGGAACAGGCCATGCTGGTGTTTGTAAGTAAAAAAATGCCTAGAGAAGAGCTTCAATCAGGGGATCTGGTGCCCCGTTCTGTCCGGGGATCCATTGTGGACGTGGTGGAAATAGGGGAGGTGAAACTTCTATCTGAAAATGAGGAAGGGGAAAACGATTCCTACCCGGTCAACCGTCTGGGTAGATTGCGCCCGGCCCCGGGAGGGGTTAGTATCGGTCACCGGCGGGTTACCGCCGGCACCCTGGGGGCGGTAGTAAAAGACAGCGATGGCGAAACCAGGTTGATGCTTTCCAACAACCATGTGCTGGCCAATTCCACTACCGGGGCGGACGGGCGGGCTGCTGTTGGCGATCCGGTGCTACAGCCGGGCAGTTTTGACGGTGGTAAATATCCGGAAGATATGATCGGGACTCTGGAGAGGTTTATACCCTTACTCCGGACTCAGCAACATTCGGAGTGCCAGGTAGCCAATTACTGGGAAGGTTTGGTCAACCGTATGCTCTCCATATTATTCCCCCGGTATTCTATATGGCTACAACGCCAAGATAACCGGGGGAACCTGGTAGATGCCGCTGTGGCCAGGCCACAATCAGAGCAGGATATCCTGGATCAGGTATTGGATATCGGGATAGTAACCGGGCAGGGCAGTGCTGTTTTGGGGCAAGAGGTAAGGTTTAGCGGGCGAACCAGCGGATATAAGGAGGGCAAAGTTATTGCTACCGACGTTAGTTTATATGTCCAGCTTACCCCGCTGGAACAGGCTTTTTTTACCGATCAGGTAATAGTCTCCGCTATCTCTCAACCCGGGGATAGTGGTTCCCTGGTGGTTGACCGGGAAAACCAGGCGGTAGGGTTGCTATTTGCCGGGTCTGATCGGGTTACTATCTGTAATCGGATTGAAAATATATGTCGTTTGCTGGAAATTTGTTTTTAGAACTAACCGGCTGCCTGAGGGAAAACCGGGCAGCCGGTTAGCAAGGTTAAATGGTTTCTATTGGATCCCCGCCAGTTTCTTGTAAAAAAGCAGTCGTTCCTGTATATCCTGTTCCGCTTGCGCCAGCAGTTGCTCCGCTCTTTCAGGAAATTCTGTTTTCAGTGCCCGGAACCTGACTTCGTTCATAAAGAAATTTTGTGGGCTTTCAGTAGGTTCTTTGAAATCCAGTATAAAGGGATTCTTACCTTCTCTGGCCAGAAGCGGGTTGTAGCGGTACAGCGGCCAGTAACCGGTTTCCACTGCCAGTTTTCCTTCCCGTTGACTCCGGTTCATATTAATGCCGTGGTTAATGCATGGCGAATAAGCGATGATCAGCGAGGGGCCCGGGTAGTTTTCTGCCTCTACCAGCGCCTTTAGCAGTTGGGTTTTGCTGGCTCCCATGCACACCGAGGCTACGTAGACATAACCATAGGTGGAAACCATGATTCCCAGTTCTTTCTTGCGGGTTTCTTTTCCGGAGGCGGCAAATTTGGCGATAGCCGCAGTGGGGGTGGCCTTGGAAGATTGGCCGCCGGTATTTGAATAGACCTCTGTATCTAAAACCAGAAGGTTGACATCGGCACCGGTAGACAACACGTGATCTACTCCTCCGAAGCCGATATCGTAAGCCCAGCCATCCCCGCCGATAATCCAGATCGAGCGTTTGGCTAGAAGATCTGAGGCTTTTTCTATCTGTTGTAGTGCTTTCAGTAAAGAACCTTCCGCGGATTTGATTTCTTCCGGTAACAGCGATCTGATTGAATCGGCGGCGGCAAGCGAAGCCGACCCATCGTCTTTGTTTTCCAGCCAGTGTTTAAGGGCCTCTGTCAGCCGGGAAGAAGAGTCCAGGAGCGAAAGTGTTTCCCGGACATATTCCGCCAGTTTTTTTCGTTGTTGAAGTACGCCCAAATAGTAGCCGTACCCGAATTCAGCGTTATCTTCAAATAATGAGCTGGCATAGGCCGGCCCCCTGCCTTTGGGGTTGATTGCATAAGGAGAGGTGGGATGGTTGCTGCCGTAAATAGAAGAACAGCCGGTGGCGTTGGCAATCAGCATTCGCTCTCCAAACAACTGGGTAATTAGTTTCAGGTACGGGGTTTCACCGCAACCGGCGCAGGCTCCGGAATATTCGAACAACGGGCGGCAAAACTGGCTGCCGCGAACGGTGGTCACAGAAATATTTAGCTTCGGTTCGGGAAGGGTTTCTGCAAATCTGAAGTTTGCTTCTTCCAAGACCAGCGCCTCATCCAAAGGCCTCATTTCCAGGGCGGTAGTCCGGGCCGGGCAGATATCCACGCAGTTGTTGCAACCGGTACAATCCAGGGGGGAAACCTGCATGCGATAGCGCCATCCCTTCAACCCTTTACCGGTAGTTTCCAGGGTCCGGTAGGTCTCCGGCGAATTTTCCAGATCCTCGGGGCGGGCCAGATATGGCCGGATAGCGGCATGGGGGCAGACAAAAGAACACTGGTTGCACTGGGTGCAGTTTTCCT
>CAYXBB010000006.1:0-24955 GCA_964463285.1 uncultured Syntrophomonadaceae bacterium
CGGTCATCTTCCGGGTCCGGGATCTCATCCCAACCGAAATCTTTGAATTCCTTTCGTCGTCCTTTATAAACTGCTTCTTTCAGCTCCGGATTACCGTAGTCGGTAAAAAATAGAAACGGACTTTCTTCTCCGTACTCCTCTCCCATGAAAAGCATGGGCACGTAAGGCGCCAGGAAGAGCATCCCGGCAGCGGCTTTCAGGTAGGGGAAATCCACCAGTCGGGAGAGGCGTTCTCCGGCGGCCCGGTTTCCCACCTGATCATGGGTCTGGACAGATACCACAAACTGCCGCCCCGGGTTCATAGAAGCATCGCTGCCCCGGTGTTTTTCCCAGAAGCGGGAATAGGCCCCGGTGTACAGGTAGTTGTGATATACTTTCTCCAGGTTTCTGATATCGCTGTAATCGGTGTAGTAACCCTGATCTTCACCGGTGAGAGCTGTATGGATTGTGTGGTGAAAATCGTCCATCCACTGGGCGTGCATGCCGTATCCCCCGCTATCCCGGGAGTTGATCAACCGCACCTGATTTTCGTCGCTTTCGGCGATTACGGCCAGCCTTCGACCCAGGCGCTCCGAAAGCCGATCCACCGTTTCGGAAATTTCCCCCAAAATATGTTTGGGACTGTGGTCGGTAATGGCGTGCACCGCATCCAGCCTCAGTCCATCCAGGTGGTACCGTTCCAGCCAGTAAGTTATGTTGCTTAAAACCATCTGTCGCATGATCTCGCAGCCCCGGTCGTCAAAATTCACCGCCGCTCCCCAGGGGGTGCTGTATTTATCGGTAAAATAAGGTCCGTAGAGGCTCAAATAATTGCCTTCCGGACCAAAATGGTTGTAGACCACATCTAAAATCACCGCCAGCCCTTTCCGGTGGCATTGATCTACCAGGTATTTCAGATCGTCGGGGGTTCGGTAGTTATGGTTAACACTGAACAGGTTTGCCCCGTCGTAACCCCAGTTCCAGCGCCCCGGGGTCTCTACCACCGGCATCAGCTCAATGGCGGTAACCCCCAGCTCTTTCAGGTAGTCCAGCCGGTCGACGGCGGCCCGGAAGGTTCCCTCCGGGGTGAAGGTGCCTACGTGAAATTCGTAGATGATCGCTTTTTCCAGGTCAATTCCGGGCCAGCCCGCGTCCTGCCAACAGTAGCTCTCGTGGTCAATGACTTGCGAATAACCATGAACGCCCCCGGGCTGAAAGTTGCTGTAGGGGTCAGGAAAGAAGCCCTCCGCGTCCAGGGAGAACTTGTAAAGCAAAGTCTCCCCCGGCGAGCCCTCATGGCAAACCCGGTACAGGTTGGGCCTGATCTCCTTCATGGGCCGGATCAGCTTTTTATTTCCCGATTTTAAATGAACCGCCACCCGCTTTCGGTTATAGGCGGTAACCGTAAACTCCACCAGGCCCCGAGAACGATCGATGATGTTGGCACCTTGAAACGTCATATTATTAATATTCCTCGGTTCGGGGCGGATAATTCGAGATCAAGGGAACGGAAACCATGGTCAGCTATTACCGCATTATAAATAAACGAGTTCGGCAACCCTCCCATGGGTTCGCCGGCAACCTAATCGCGATTCTGATTTAGGCCGGGTAATTGGGGGTATACTGTGGGAGGGGCGGGACATGCCCTGCTTAGAAGAATCTTAACCCGGGTATCCCGGGAAAATCCTAAGCAGTGATCCGGAATTCCGGCAGGTTAAAGGAATTAAAAAAGGAGATAATTGTGGAACAAGTCGATCTCCAACCCAAAAGTTACCGGGATTATTTGCCGTTTATCGACGAGGAGACAAAAACCAGCCTGGATTTTTTTATTCGAGAGATGAAAGGGAAAAAGGTGGCTATGATTAGTGCTACTTCTTTTGGGGGAGGGGTGGCCGAAAAGCTCCATTCACTGATCCCGCTGATCAACAGTATGGGAGTGGAGATGGACTGGTGGGTGATTAAAGGGGACCGGGATTTTTTTAAAGTTACCAAGAAGATGCACAATGGACTGCAGGGTGAGCCGGGCTTTCTTTCCCAGGAGGAGATCGAGATATATCTAAGCTGCAACTGCAGGAATGCCGATTATCTGCGGGGTTGGGATTATGACTTTGTGGTGGTTCATGATCCCCAACCGGCGCCCCTGATTGAGGGTAAACCGGCGGGGGACCGGGCCCGCTGGATTTGGAGATGCCATATCGATACCTCCAGCCCCAATCAGGAATACTGGAATTTTTTGTACCGTTATATCGAACAATACGCGGCCACCATATTTACCCTGGAAGACTATGTTAACCGAGAACTTCCTCCTCCCAACCTCAACACCTTAATTACTCCTTCCATCGATCCCCTGGCTTTAAAGAATATCAGGCTGGAAAGAGAGGAGGCATTAAAAATTGTAACCCGGTACGGGGTGGAGGCCGGCCGGCCGCTGATCTCCCAGATTTCTCGCTTCGATCCCTGGAAGGATCCTTTAGGGGTAATCGAAGTTTACAAGATAATTAAAAAAGAATTTCCGGCGGTGCAACTGGCGCTGGTGGGTTCCATGGCGGCGGATGATCCCGAGGGTTGGGATTATCTCTACCATACCCTGCGTCGGGCGGGTGAGGATTACGATATCAAGGTAATCACGAATTTCAACGGGGTTACCGATCTGGAGGTAAATGCCTTTCAGACTGCCTCTGACATTTTGATCCAAAAATCCCTGCGGGAGGGATTTGGATTAACGGTAGCGGAGGGGTTATGGAAGGAAACCCCGGTGATCGGGGGGAATGCCGGTGGAATCAGGCTGCAGATCGAGGACGGGGCAACCGGCTTCCTGGTGGATACGGTGGAAGAGTGTGCAGAGAAGGCGCTGATCCTTCTCCGGAATCCCCTGTTGGCCCGGCAGATAGCCGCTGCCGGCAAGGAAAAAGTCCGCCGCCAATTTTTGGTTACAAAAAATGCCCTGGATTATCTCAGGCTATTCTTTGATCTGCTACGGCAACCGGTGGCAGGCAGGTAAAATAAGCCGGTTACAAGCCCTCGCCTAACTAAAGTGCACAAAAGATAGCCTTTTACGGGAGGGCTTGTAATACCTTTTCACAAAATATTATCCGGCATCTACCCGGTTGAATATCCGGGTTAAACGGGATTTTTTCCGGGCAGCATTGTTTTTGGGGATCACTCCTTTAGACCAGGCCCGGTCTATGTGGCGGATGGCGGTGGTGAATTTTTGTCGAATCAGCTCCCGGTCCCCGGTTTCCAGCGATTCCTCGAACTGGCGAATGTAGGTTCGCACTGCGCTTTTGACACTCTGGTTACGAGCGGTGCGAGTTATAGTCTGGCGAAGCCGCTTGGCGGCTGATTTAGTATTTGCCAATCTGATGCCTCCTTCTATCAAGCGAAAAAATTCTATCACCTATATTGCTAAAAATCAACTGTTAAAGGCAGGTGCCTCGGTTGTTTATTACAAAAAATATATTTATGAACGGGTATCTGTGTATACCCAAGCCATAATTGGTTAAGCTATCCCTGCAAATATCGGATTATCTTATAAAAGATCAGGAGGATGGAATTGATATGCTGGGTTTAATTGTGCGATTTATTGTTTCGGCGATCGTGTTAATGGTGGTTGGCTTTCTGCTTCCGGGTTTTGCCACCCTCAAGTTTTGGCAGGCCTTGATTGCGGCGGTGGTGATCGCGGCCATCGGGTTTGGGGTGGAAAGCCTGTTCGGCCGTAAAATCTCACAGCAAAACAGGGGGCTGGTAGGATTTGTCATCTCGGCGGTGGTGATCTACGTGGCCCAATTTATAGTTCCGGGAATGAGTGTAAGTATTTTGGGAGCAGCACTGGCGGCAATCGTAATCGGGATTATCGATCTGTTTGTCCCCACTGAGCTCAGGTAGCCGGATGGACAGCATACCAGTGCAGAACAAACTGGAAGGTTATATCTCCTCTTACAATATTCGCACCGATCTGGCCCTGGAAGCGCAGGAGGTGGTTCGGGAAAGAACCGCAGCCGAAATTCCGGGGATTGATGCCAAGACCGTACAGGAGGATGGGATCACCATCAGCCGGGTCAAGATTGAGACCCCGGAGGCCGGATCCAGACTTGGTAAAACTCCGGGTAATTATATCACCATCGAGGCCCCCGGATTGCGCCGTAAAGACAGCGACCTGCAGGACCGGGTATGCGATCTGTTAACCCGGGAATTGCTTCAGATCCTACCGCTGCCTGATCAGCTTCAACAGACGGTGCTGGTGGTAGGTCTGGGGAACTGGAACATCACTCCCGATGCCCTTGGCCCGCGGATTGTAGGAGACCTGTTGGTTACTCGTCACCTGCTGGATTTAAAGAACCCGGTGCTGGGGGAAGGTTTTCGTTCCGTATGTGCCATCTCTCCAGGGGTGCTGGGGATTACCGGTATCGAGACCGGTGAAATCATTCAATCGCTGATTCCCCGGGTCAACCCCAGCCTGATCATCGTGATCGATGCCCTGGCTGCTCGCCGGCTGGAAAGGCTTAATACCACTATCCAGATTGCCGATACCGGGGTTACTCCCGGTTCGGGGGTCGGCAACCGCCGTCTCTCCATAACCAAAGAAACCATCGGGGTGCCGGTGATTGCCATTGGAGTGCCCACGGTGGTGGACGCCTCTACCATTGTCAATGATACCCTGGACGCATTGGTGGGAGATTTCAAGAAAAAGACTGAAACCATGGCCCTGGCCAACGCTGTGGAAAGGCTGGAGCAGAACCGGCGTCTAGAGCTGATCAAGGAAGTGCTCACGCCCTATGTGGGGAACCTGATGGTTACCCCCAAAGAGATCGATACCTTTATTGAGGATCTTTCTCTGGTGATTGCCGACGGGCTGAATGCCGCACTTCATCCCCGGGCGCGAAACGGGGAACAGGGAAAATATGTGCAGTAAAACCGGATACGGGAAACTCCCGGGCATGAACTGCCCAAATGTTTGTACTTATGGGCGGAGATATATCCCCATCCCTGCTATCCTTTTCCAGGGGAGCCTTTCTCCCACGGATTAAACAGGGTTATATCTGTTATTTTCATATCTTCGGTATTTCGTGTTACCAAAACCAACTGGTGTACTATAAAATGCCGTAATGCAGTTCGCCGATGCTCAAAGCGCTGATGTATAGCTGCTCTTGGTCACAGCTTTGGAACCATGCCCGCACGGATCTATCGGGTGACGGTTTGCGCAGCTCGGAAATTACACAGGTGTCAATTAAATAGTTCATACTATAATTTCCCGGCCGGGATCGCCGGGCCGTTCCAATGGAATTTCCATATCCTTATGCGGGGATGAAAGAAGTAACTGCTTCAGATCCTTTTTATTGGCTAGCTGTTCATAATCTTGAACAGAAATTATATATACTGCGGGGCGGCCATTTTTTGTAATTAGTTGGGGCTCACCGGCAATATACACGGCGACAGCTAATAGTAATTCCTCTTTTAAAAATGGGATTCTTGCATTTGTTTAGAATAGAATCGGCATATTGTAATTAATAAAGGATAACGGTTTTTCCGGTGGCAACCTCTTCCCGAACTTGATCCTCCAAATTAGAGGGAAAGACCACAGTGTCGGGATCGCCGTCGGAAATATAGCGTTGCCCCGGTTGTTCATCCAATATTTCCAGCCATTCGTACATCCCCATCCCTGCGGTAAACATCTCACTGGCCCTCACCCGGGGTAGTCTCGATGGATCAAAATCATTGCTGAACGGCGAGGGGGCGGGGTTGGCTCCCACCAGCAGAATTGCTTCGTTATAATAGGAGATGCCCTCCCAGGTGCCGGCGATAATATAATCCATATCTTCGGGATACTCCCCGTAGGGCAGGGCCAGGCTCCGGACCTGATAACCGGGGAGATAATCTCCGGTGCGCCGGAGGTGTTTGGCTATCTGTTCTTTTGCCTCCTCGGGGGAAAGCTTGCGCAGGTTTTCGTGAGTATAGGTGTGGTTGCCGATCTCCAATCCTTTTTGAACCAGATAGTCGTATTTATTTTGGATGTGTTCATTCTGGCGGAAGGGGTACTCATAATAAGTAAAAAAGGTGGCCGCCAGGCCGAAATCCGGGTGTTGGCGGTTGAAATCCTCCAGCATGGCTACCGCGCAATCAGGATCAATGGCGCCGTTCTCCAGATAGCGGAACTGTCCCCCGCTGCCGTCGTCAAAGGTCAGTACCACCGGGGTTGTCCCGGCAGGGGTATCAATATTTCCATCGATAAAGTCATTCAAGGGGATTAGCCGGTAACCTTTTTGGTAAAGGGTGTCCAGGTCTCGCCGGAAATTCTCCGGAGTCCGGCACCATTCGGCCTCGGGCTCACCGATCTCATGATACATCAGGATCATGATCTGTCCCAGTTCGTTTACTCCCAATCCTTCATAATCAGGGGGTTCAATATTATCAGGTTTTTCCTCCGGAGAATTTTCGGTGGAGGGATCACTGCCGATCGGTGGATCATCGATATTTCTCTTTGCGGTACAAGAACCTAAAAGGATTGCTGCCAGTACAATCAACACCCCCAGAAAAATAACGGCTCGCGGAAGGAAAAACCTGGTGTGAATGTTCAATGAAACTACCCCCTATGTATTGCTGCGGTTTCGATAGATTTCGACAAGAGGGAGGCCGTTCCTTCATGGCCCATTTATTCCCAGGAATAAATTTTGAAATCAAACAGGGCTTCAAACTCTGTTTTTCCAAGAGGAATCCGGCACAGAAAAGACCTACAAACTCATTGTCTCCGTGATTTAAAGGAACCTCCTTCGCGACAACCGTCCCCGTGACTTGCCTTGACAGGGTGTGGGTGGCGGGGTAGAATGTTGATGTTTGAATATCAAACTATTAGATTCTCTTATTATGATGTTTGAGGGGGTTCTTGGGCATAAAAATTATTGGAGAGTTGACTGACGAGCTGATAAATTTTTTTAACGGGTTTTCCTCCTGGGAGAGCTCGGTGATTCGCGCCGGAGACCTTACGGTTTCGGAAGCCCATGCCATAGAGGTGCTGGGCCAATTCGGGAAGATGAACATGAAAAATCTGGCGGAGAGACTGGGGGTGACCACCGGGACCACCACCGTCACCGTGGACCGCCTGGTGGAGAAAGAATATGCTGTTAGGAAGTCTATCAAGGAGGATCGCCGGGTTATTCTGATTGACCTTACCGCCAAGGGGCTCAGGGCCTTCCGGGAACATCACAGGTATCATCTGGATCTGACCGCACAGATGGTTTCCACCTTGACTGATGAAGAGGTCAGAAAATTTCTGGAGCTGCTCAGGAAGGTCAATGCCGAAACTTTTTAACCCTGCCCTTATAATTTTTGATCACTGCCGACCTTCTATCCATGGCTACCACACTTTTGGAGAAAGGAGACAGATCATGATCGGACGATACAGAAACAGCGGTGCCTATAGCAGGCTTTTACAGATGAAGGAGTTTGTCATATTGGCCCTGGGAGCGATCTTGATCCTGACCGGCTATATACTGGGCCGTGCCCAGTACCCCCTGTATGCCAATTTATTTGCCCTGGCGGCGGCGGTCTTGATGGGCGGGCCCATCGTGAAGGAGGCGCTGCAGGGGCTGCTTCACAAGAAACTGAATGTGGATGAGTTGGTCAGCCTGGCTATGATCGCCTCTATAGCCATCGGCGAGTACAGTTCGGCGGCGGTGGTTTCTTTGATCATGAGCGCCGGCTCCCTGGTGGAGGAATTTACAGCCGAAAAAGCCCGCTCCGCCATCGGTAGGCTGATGCGGCTGAACCCCGAAAGGGCTACAGTTATCCGGGAAGGCGTGGAAACTGACATTCCAATAGAGGAAATAGTGAGCGGCGATCGACTGATCGTGCGCACGGGAGATAAAATACCGGTGGATGGGAAGATCCGGCGGGGCAGTGCCTCCGTAAACCAGTCCTCCCTGACCGGAGAATCCATGCCGGTGGAAAAAAAGGCGGGGGACCCGGGTTTTGCGGGAACCTCCGTCTATTCGGGGATGTTGGAGCTGGAGGCCCGGACCTTTGGCGAAGAGACTGTTCTGGGCAAATTGATCACACTGGTCCGGGAGGCCGAAAACCAAAAAGCGCCCATATTGAGGACGGCCGACCGCTATGCCGGTTGGTTCACACCGGTAATTCTACTGATCAGTCTGGCGGTGTTTTTCTTTACCCGCGACCTGCACCGCTCCATTACCATTCTCATCGTGGGCTGCCCCTGCGCCTTTATCCTGGCCTCGCCGACGGCGATCGTCTCAGCTTTGGGCAGTGCCTCCGGGAGCGGCGTTCTGATAAAAGGCGGCGCTATTTTAGAGGGGATCTCCAGGATAGATGCGCTGGTCTTTGATAAAACCGGAACCCTGACCATGGGCAGGCCCCGGGTGGTGGAGGTGAGGGCCTTCGGGGGGAAGAGCGCCGATTCGGTTTTGGCGACGGCTGCTTCTGCTGAAAAATCCTCCAGGCACCCCCTGGCTCAGGCCATCATCGAGGAGGCAAAGCAGAGGAACCTGGAGATCAAAGATCAGGAAACCTACCGCAGTATACCGGGCTCGGGGGTAGAGGCGGTTTCGGGATCCGGGAAACTATTTGTGGGAGACCTGTCGGCAGAGGAGATCCGCCTGCTTCCCGAAGCCGAGAGGAATCATCTCGGCGCCTCCTCCGGTGACGGGGGAAAAGCCCTGGCAGTAAAGGAAAATGACCGCCTGATTGGTTTTATTCTGATCAGGGATCAGATCCGCCCCCAGGCCCGCAAGCTGGCCGAGCCGCTGGCAAGGGCGGGGATCAAAAAAATTGAAATGTTGACGGGAGACAGTCCCTCTGCGGCGGGCTTTATCGCCGAAGAGGCGGGGATCAAAGAATATTACCCGGACCTGCTTCCGCAGGAAAAGCTGGATCATCTCAGGTCCCTGCAGGAAGCCGGCTACAAGGTGGCCATGGTGGGCGACGGCATCAACGATGCCCCCTCTTTGACCTTGGCGGATGTGGGTATAGCCATGGGCGGCATGGGCACGGATATTGCCCTGGAGGCGGCGGATGTAATCCTGATGGGTGATAATCTCTCCCGGATCCCCTACCTGTTGGAGCTGGGCCGATCTACCGTCAAGACGATCAATATCAATATAGTATTTGCGGTCTTCTTCAATCTGGCGGCCCTGGTCATTTCCGGTTACGGCATTTTGAACCCCGTCCAGGGGGCGATCACGCACAATATTGGCTCAATCCTGGTGGTGGCAAATTCAGCCCGCCTGCTGGGCGCAAAACCCCGAGAAACCGGTAACCCGGCCGCTAACCCGCTTTCTATGGGTAAGGGGTTTGCCATCTGAACCATCTCCGGTTCTAACCGGGCAGCGACCCCGCCGGCTCATGTAGTTGATCGGCCGCCAGCTGCCAGTCTTGCAGGAAATATTTGTATAGCACTGGTCTTCTGCGCACCGCCAGGGGGTGGTAGGAGGTGATTATCCGGTAACCTTTGACCTGGTGCACCCGTCCCCGCAGCGTTTTGACCGCTGCCTCAGGGTCTTCAAAAAAGGAACGGCAGACCACATTGCCCAAGCAGATCACCAGCCGGGGGTCTGCCGCTTCCAGCTGGTTCCAAAGGTACCTGATGCAGATTCCCCGGGCGCTTTCTTTGTCATAGGTTTTCCGGGGCCGGCATTTGAGAATATAGCTGATATACAAGGAGTCGGGTCCCAGCCCCGCCTCATAGGCTGCCTTTTGCAAAGTTTCCCGGGTGCCGCAAAGATAGGGGACGCCCTCCTTGTTTTCCCGGGACCCCGGGTTATCGAGGACCACAAAAAGGGGGGCGGCAGGATTGCCCTCCCCCCAGATCACCCGGCTGCCATGGCCGGACAGTCCGCATTGTGCACAGGTTATATTGTCTGCCGGTGCCGGATCCTCCGGCAAAATTGCGGGCAGGTATTTGCTCAGCACGTCACCCCCTGCAGGCTCGGATATTTGCTGATATTTTCCCCCAACCTTTCAGCATTTATGGGCTGTAATAGCATAGGAACTGTTTCACTGCTTGCCAAACACCGGGACAGGGTGAGCGCCTTTTGAATTTGCGGGATCACACTGCTGTAAGATGAACTGTAGCCATCCAGGCAGGGGTAACCCTTGGTTTACGGAACCCGGGGGTTATGCTTTAAAGAAGCACGACTGTCCTATAAATTCCCGAAGGATCGAATTTGATGGAACTTCATTTGGATCCAGCGACAGGAAAAATGAAAGAAAGGTAAGCAGCCGTTTGGCGGCGATATATTCCGGCTCCGAGCGGCCGATCTGCTGCAGCAGGTATGCAGCCTGGTTTTTGATAGCCGCCGGCTCGTAAACCAGAGCGGAGTTGAACATGACATCGGCTTCTTCCTGCAGGCAGAAGATATTGCGTTCTTCGCCACGCCGGACTGAAGGCCAGCGTCGTATAGTTTCCAGGGCACTGTTCCCACGAAACTGGGCGTCCCGGATGATGCGCCTGAGCAACCGGGTGTCGGTAGTATGGATCCGGGTATGCCGGTCGATATTCAGTGCTGTCAGCGCAGAGATATAGATTTTAAATTTATGACGGCGGGGAATAGAGCGAGTCAGGGTTTCATTCAAACCATGAATTCCCTCGATGATTAAGGGTTGATTTTCCCCTAGCCTAATGAGATTGCCGCGGTATTCCCGTTTTCCGGTGGCGAAATTAAAGGTGGGCATCCTCACCGCTTCGCCCTGAATCAGGCGTAGCAGATGTTCGTTAAACAGGGGGAGATCTATGGCTTCAATATGCTCGAAGTCAGGGTTGTTCGACTCATCCAGGGGGGTATGCTCCCGATCGATGAAATAATCATCGATGGATATAGGTAAAGTCCGTATTCCGTTGACCAGGAGCTGTATACGAAGACGCTGGGCAAAAGTAGTTTTCCCCGAAGAAGAGGGTCCGGCAATGAGGATCACCCTGATTTCATTGCCCCGCTCGCAGATCATATCGGCAATCTGGGCAATTTTTTTTTCGTGTAACGCTTCCGCTATGCGCATCACCTCGGGTCCCTGTCCCTTTTCGATGAGCCTGTTCATTGCTCCCACCGTATCAAAACCCAGGATGTGCCCCCAATTTTCCGCTTCCCGGAAAATCTCAAACAGTTTTTTTTGTTCTATAAAGGGAGCAATTTTCAAGGGATCCTGTTCATCGGGAAATTGCAGGATCAGGCCCGGCCTGTAATATTGCAACCCAAATGTGCCAAGCATTCCAGTTTGCGGCACCAGGTAGCCATGCAAAGTATCTTCCAGGTCACCGATGGTGTAAAGGTTGAGGTAATCCTTGGGCCAGTGTTCAAGCAGCGCCATCTTGTCTGTCAAGCCCTGGTCACTGAAAATCTGTTTCGCTTCGTGTAGGGAGACTCGTCGTTTTCTGACCGATCGGTTTATTTTGATCAGCTGTTGCATCTTTTTTTCTATAGCAGTGATATCATCAGGACTTAGGGGTGGATCTTTTTTGATTTCACAATAAAGGCCTCTGCTCAGGGAGTGTTCCACGGTGATCGCTGATTCGGGAAAAAGCTCATGCACCGCCTCAATAAGCAGAAGGGTAAGGCTGCGCTGGTAAATGCGGCGCCCTTCCTTTTCGGTCAGATCTAAAAATTGCACTACGGTCGGTTGGTCCAGGGTGGCGGTAAGCTCATATAGTTCGTTGTCCACCAGTGCGGCCACGATGGGAGTGGGGTAGTGGTGTTGCACAGTTTTGCTGAGTTTTTGCAAGTGGAGGCTGCTGCCTGCAGGCAAAATTTCTCCTCCCGGCAGTTTAACATAAACCGTTTCCGGATCCAATTTTTTGGCCATTTAATTCCACTCCCGGTTCCCAGGTGATCTGTGGTATTTATACCTGGTTTTACTGATCTTGATAATAATGATATATGAAAAGCGGGGTATATTCAATGTAAGGTAATGATTTCCTATCCGAAAACAGGAAATGGGAACGGCCGGGAGGAAATTAAAGGTGGCAAGAGAGCACTACGAAAATTGCAGGAGGGACTGGCTGATGAAAATACTGACTGCTGCTGCCATGCGGGAGGCGGATCGCCGGGTGACTGAAGAACTGGGACTGCCGGGAGCGGTGCTAATGGAAAATGCCGGTATGAGGGTGGCGGAGGCGGTGTTGGCGTTAAGCGCCCATCGGGGGAAGGTAGTGATTGTGGCCGGTCCGGGAAACAACGGTGGTGACGGGGCGGTGGCCGCCCGGCACCTGAACCGGGCCGGTATCGAGGTCTCCCTCTGGGCTGCCCGGCGTCCGGAACAGTACCGGGGGGAGACGGGGGATAATTTCCGGTTTTTAAGTAATAGCGGAGCCTGCCGGCTGCATATATTTGAAGATGAAGGGATGCAGCTATTCAAAGCAGACCTGCAGGGGGCAGGCCTGGTAGTGGATGCCCTGCTGGGAACCGGGGTCGACCGTTCGGTGGAAGGCCTGTTTGCTGAAATCATCAATTCCCTCAATGAACAGAAAGCCGCGGTGCTGGCGGTGGATATTCCTTCCGGGGTTAATGCGAACACAGGGCAGGTAATGGGAGCGGCGGTAAGGGCCTGCTGGACGGTGACCCTGGCTTATCCCAAACAGGGGCTGTTTCTTTTCCCGGGGGCCGGGCTGGCCGGTGAGATTTCGATTGCGGACATACATATCCCCCCCGATTTGGTGAAACAGGCAACCACCGAGCTAATTACCGCGGAGCAGGTTAGGAAATACCTGCCGCCCCGTTCCCCGGATTCTCATAAGGGAAGCTACGGGCGGGTGTTGCTGTGGGCGGGTTCCCCCGGGATGACCGGTGCCGCGGTATTGGCCTGCAAAGCGGCCTTGCAGGGCGGAGCCGGACTGGTCTATCTGGCTGCGACCCCAAAAATTAGGCCGGCACTGGAATCAAAGCTGGTAGAGATAATAGTTAAGGAAATACCTCCAATAGGCGATGGGGAGGAGAATCCGGGGAGGATTGGCTCTGAGGTGGGACAGGAGCTGCTGGTGCTGGCAAAAGATTGCCAGGTGCTGGCCGCTGGCCCGGGCCTGACCCCCTCCTTCGGCGCCGCCCGGGCCCTTGAAGAGATCATTCGGGGGTGCCCGGTGCCCCTGGTTCTGGATGCGGGGGCCCTGGAAATGATCTCCGGCAACCCGGGGATTTTGAGAGAAGCCAAGCAGCCGGTGGTGATTACCCCCCATCCCGGGGAAATGGCCGATCTTACCGGGTTGAGCACAACCGAGGTTCAAAATTCCCGCCTGGATCTGGCCCGCCGATGGGCAGTGAACTGGCGTTGTACGGTAGTGTTGAAGGGAGCTCGGACAATTGTCGCCGATCCCTGTGGGATGGCCTCGTTCAACCCCACTGGAGGCCCCCAACTGGCCACTGCCGGATCCGGGGATCTATTGACCGGCCTGATCGCCGCCCTGATTGCCCAGGGACTTTCTTCCGAAAAAGCGGCCCTGGCCGGGGTCTATCTGCACGGGTTGGCCGGTGACCTGTTGCCGGCCCGGGGGGCGGTGGCGGGAGATCTACCGGCTAATTTTTTCAGGGCTTTTGAGCTGGTGGAAAAAGAAAATCATCTGGAGCGTTCCAGCTTTGGCCCCTATCACCGATCGGTCTTTTCCCCACCAATCTAGCAGGTAGTAGCCCACCCTTAAGGGTGGGTACTACAGAATGACCGGGAAAGATTTAGGTAGGAGGGTAAACTGCGCCATGTCTCGGGGCACATTTCTGGCTTTCAAGGCCACCACTTTAATAGCGCTGCTGGTGTTGTTGTTATTCGGCCTGGGCGTGAGCGGTTGGAATATTTACCACAATCACCTTGCACTAACCCCTGCGGAGCAGATTCAACGGCAGCTGAAAAAGAATCTGGCGGGAATAGAAAGTTATTATATCCGGCTAACCTCCACTCCGGTAGGCGGTCAGACGGAATTCTGCCATCTGGTGGAAATCTGGAGCAGTTCCGAAGATCGATTGCGTATGGAAGCCACCTGTTTAGAAAAAGGGGGAGGGGAAAAACTACAGGTGGTGGTGCGTGATGGTTCAGAGCTGAGCTATTTTGATCCATCCCTGAAGAAATTTTATCCGCTGAGGAGCCAAATGCCGGAAAACATTCCGGTACTTACCCTGGAAGATTACGGGCGCAATTTAACTGGTGCTGCTCACTTCCGACTGCTGGGGCGGGAGGATAAAACCCGCCATAGCTATTATCTGGCCGAGGTGATTCCTCCCGAGCCCCATCGCTGCCGGTGTCTGGATAAGGTCTGGCTGGAGACGAAAAGCCTGCTGCCGGTGCGGATTGAAAGTTATGATGCAAACTTTTGTTTGCGCCAGGTGACTTGCTTTGAACATATTCTCCTCAACCCCACTTTGGAGGCAGCCCTTTTTGAAGCCGATCAGCCGGCAGCGGTAGAACAGTAGGGTGCTTGCCGCCCAAATCAAACCTCATCTACACCGGGATTACTTGTTGGCGCCCGCCATAACGATCTGCCCCCGACCGGGCGGCTGCATTTGACCCCCGAATTAACCACCCCAAAAAACAAGCCCCCACTGCATTTTTGGGACCGGCGCCATTTAGCGGAGCCAAATCCGGGTTATTCATAACCTCACCTCTGATATGCTTATAATTAACCGACTTCCATCCCCCCAATTTTCAGGAATCTCCCCTATAGCCTGCGACTACTGGGTTGGGTAGGGGGGATAAGTCGGGTCAAAATCCGGGCATTTGCCCTCAATTTTGGTACAATCAGCGGGTTCCGGGCAAAATCCGTAGGTGGGTATCATGAGGTGTACCCGGGAAACCAGATTCAGCAAAATGAGCTTGCCTATGCAGCAGGTCACCTGTTTAGCGCCTGAAATAAAGCATTCCAGGCATTCCAGGTAAATATTTGCATTAACATCAATTCGCCTATTCCGGACCAAAGGGGGTGCAATAAAAACTTCCCCATGAAAAATGGGAGGACTGGTCATTACCTTCCAGCCGGCGCTGTCCTTGAACAGGATCGAATAGACAAAATAGAACCCCACCTTGACCTGATCTGTTCCCGCTATTTTTTCAACCTTTACCGGATACTCGGGACCGTCCAACAGTTTGACCTTCAAGCATCTGGTCTCCATAACTTCTCCCTCGCTGATCTCCGAAACATCGGCGGTCACCTCGTTGACCGGGGCTTTTTTACAACTCCAGTACAGTTTCGTGGCGTTGATACAGTCAATTTCAGTGGCCGGCGGCAGGGGGGCAGAGGTGCACCAGGGGATAAAGTTGATGTTGTTGCTTACCGGATTCCCCGTGCCTTCGGGATTTTCCGTGGGGTGATAGGGTCCGGAACTGTCCCCCCACCAGTTGTTAATCGCCTCGATTACCTCAGTTCGTTGGTTATATGCTCCCCAGGTGTTCCCCTGGATACTGTTGCATTCCAGATGGGGATGGGCACTGCCGGGGGAATAGAGGTAGCCGTTGCTGACAAATATCCCGGCACCGTTATTATCGAAAATGAAATTATCTTTGATCAAGGGTTTGAGCGCATAAATATCGGGGGTTATAAAACCTCCCGGCCCCTGGGAAAAAAGGTATATGGCATCAACCAGGTTGTTGCTGATCCGGTTGTTGGTGATCTGCACTTGCTCGGGTTCGGGTCCCGTTGTGGGCACCCAGACCCATACCAGGCCCCTTTGCCGGCAATTTTCAATTGTATTTCCGGTGATTGTTTCGGCCATGGACTGGACGATGGCGATACCGCCGTTGAGATCATCCGTCTCCAGGCCGCAATCACTGATCCGGTTGCCGATGATGCTTACGTTCTGTTCATCCCAGGCCAGGGTGATCCCGCTGTTGCCGTTACCCTCGAGATCATTATTTTCTATCAAGAGTCCGGTGTTGCTGTTCCTGGCAAATATTCCGTCACCGACATTATTGCGGATAGTATTGTTTATGATCTTTGTCGGCCCGTGGGGGTACAGGAAGACTCCGGCCCTTACAAAGCCCGCCACAATCAGACCATTATTTTCAATGAGATTGTCCACCACCTCCATGGCACAGGAATCAATGGTGACCACCCCTGCCTGGTTGTGCCCCGTGATGGTACAGTTTTCAATAAGAATATCTTGTAAATTGGGGAATTGCGGCGTTCCTCCACGAATGCCCGGGCCGGGTCCGTTTCTAAAAGTCATTGAACGCACAGTTACCTGGCTGGAGGTTATCGTCAGGGTAGAGCCGCTGGGCACGCCGGAGGCATCGACGATCGCTATTCCAAGGGAGGGATCGGGGCCCTGCAGGGTAAGCGGTTTATCGATCACCAGCTGTTCATTATAGATTCCCGGGGAAACATTGACCGTTTCACCGGGCTGGGCGGTGTCAATCATGGATTGTATACTCAAATCTGTCACACCTCCTAGGAAAACAGTTTACATGTAGGTATATTATGCGGGTATGGTAATGGGGGTGAGGGGTGAATATTGTAAACAGGGTCACCATCCCGGCGACTAATTTATCTCAGCGCTGCCATTATCGGGGCCAATCGGCCGACGGCGCTTATACAACCATAAACCAAGTCTTTCACGTTTATCTATTCATCATGATCCAACCCATGGGCCGGTGTGCTGCGGGGTGGATAATTTGGCTCAAGCCTTCAGTCAACCTGGGTGTAGATACCCACCGCCTGTTCGGCAATCAGGCGCAGATCGTAGTTTTCTCTTACCTGTTGACGGCCTTTTTCCTGCAGCCGGTTAAGGTAAGGGGAATCCTTTAGGAGACGGGAAAGATCGTAAAAGATGGTGCGGTAGCAAGGTTCATCATCATCATTCCCGATCCCCGATAGATCTGCCTCAGAAGGCGGGGGCAGGGCAGCCGGATCAAGGATCCCCAGGTAGTTTAGACCCAGGATCAGGGCCGCGTTCCCACAGGCCATTCCCTCCAGCAGGGCCCGCCCGCTACCGATAACCACCTGGGATTTGGCTAAAATATGCGCCCTGCCGGGGGGCCAGCCCCGGAATTGGCCGGCATCGATGGGGGGCGTTTGCAGACAGATGATCTGTAACGGCAGGTCGGCTATGGTAGCTGCCTTTAAAAGTGCGAAATAACCCTCCGTATTGTATGCCCCCTGTTCGCCGACAAAGGTGAGGGTGAAATTTTCCCGGTGGGGAGCCGGTAAAAATTCCTGCAGATCTAGACCCTCTTGCAGAAAGATGGTTTGGGGGTGCAGGGGTTTTAGGTTGGCGAAGCTGCGGGCATCGGAGGCAATCACAAAAGAGGCGCCTTCCAGCAGGGGTAGCAGCCTTTTGGCCGGTGTCCCTTTAATTGTTATTCCGAAGGGCAGACCCGATAGTTCGGAGAGTTTTATGCCCAGGGGTAGCAGGGTGGGGCAGTGCAGGTGGATCAGAGAAATGCGAAGCGTCCGCGTTAGACGGATGATCTCCGTAAAATTTTGAGGGGTAAATATTCTAACATCTCTTGAATAATAGCGGCTGTATTCCCGGTAAATCTGGGGCGGCATATCGATCAGAGCCGCTGCTGCCGGGATTCCCCTGCGGTTTAATTCCCGGGCCAGGCTTAAAATCCGGCTGGGTTGGCAGTCATTGCGGAAGTGATCAATTAGCAGCACGCGCATAGTTTTCACCCTGGATAGTATATGAGTTTGGTTGGTAAGGGGTGCCATGGGGGGGACCGGCCGGAGGCATAACGGGGATTGTTTTCAAAATAACCTTTTCGGTTGGAGCTACCAGCCAAAGCCATTGCTCCGGTGTCCGGGGGTGTTAAACTGTAAGGGCCGACAACCCTGTCGGCCCGTTCCTTTCCAAATGACCAGCCAAAGTCACCGTCCCCGTGGCTGTCCCCGCGGCTGGTGGTGATTTAACGGGGTTTCAAGAACAGTTGGGTGATCCGGTAGCCTTTCCCCTGCCGGTAAACGATGCCAACCCCCGTAAGGGTGTAGCGGGCATCCAGTATTTTGCTGCGGTGACCGGAACTGGCCAAAAAAGCACTAAAGATGGCGCTCACACTGCCCCCCATGCCGATATTTTCCGCCGCCAAATAATATTTGATGTCTGCATTTCTTAACATATCACCGGAACTACCGTATGTAGGGGACTCGTGGTCAAAATAACCCCGGTCCAACATATCTTCGCTTTTTAACCGGGCAAGGCGTACCAGTCGGGAATCTACCGCAAGCCCCGATAACCCATATTTGGCCCGCTCCGCATTGACCAGGTTTAAAAGTTGTTGTTCCGCTCCGGACAGAACGCCGGACTCAGTCGGGGACGGCTCCGGGGTGGGAGCCGGTTTTGGCTCCGGTTTGAGGTCCGGTTTAGACGGTGGTAGCGGATTGGGAGCCTGCGCAGGGGAAGGGCCGGGTAGCGGATTGGTTGCCGGAGAGAAGATGAATCCTCCGGAATAAAAAGTAGAGCCGGGGTAATAATATGCCGGCTGAGAGCGGCCCACATAATAGGAGCCATTTCCATAACCATTTCCATTTCCATATACATTAGCGTTGCCGGAATAAGCGACGAAGGCACCGGCAGTCAGTGGGTAAAGTAACCCCATGATCAGGAAAAGTGTAACCAGTATCCGACGAAAATGTACCATCTGCACGCCTCCTAAAGTTAATTGAGCAATTAAAACAAAAGTTATTTTAGTATGGGGCAGAAAGGAACATTATGTCAATCAGCTGCCAATTCAGGTTTTTTATACCTGGATGGTTAGATCGTCAACAGATCGCCGTTCCATCATTTGGCAGCATATTTTAAAGTTATGGCCGTGTTTGGAAGATCTTTCCTAACCACTTTTTAATTCCGGGGAGCGGTTTTTCCAGATGTTCCTTTAACACTTGATTTTCCTTTTGCAATTGTTCAAGACCCTGGTTTAATTCCTTGATCCGGGCTTTCTCTTTGACGATCGTGTTTTCTTTTTCCAGTAACATTTTCTGTAATTGTTGGTGCTCTTTTTCGAGCTGTGAAATTTTTGATTGATAACGCTTTTTTTCTTCCTCCCATTGCCGGTGGGATTGCTCGGTTTTCTGTTTAAGGCCGGAGAGCGCCTGTTGTAGTTTTTCCTCTAAAACCTGCAATTCCTGATCTTTTTGTTGCAGGGACTTTGTCAAAGCCCCCATTTTTTTTTGGCTTTGCTGCGAAACCCAGAATATCTCCTTTTGTTTTGCCTCCAGGGCCCGCTCCAGGTGATCCCCGGCAACAGATAGTTCGCTCACCTGTTGCACCAGATCCCTTGAATATGAGTCCAGTTGCTTGAAATAGGGTTCCCAACCTGCCGGCATCGGGGTGGTGGCGGTTGCCAGTTCTAAAGCGGGCGGGCTGCCTTTTCCAACCACCCAGGTTGTTATCGGGAGCGATTCCCAGTCGTCTAGAGGACGGCATGATCGGAGCAACCGGTAATCGGGGATTTCCTGTCCGCCGATCGTTTCTCTCCACCCCTCAGTGGTTAGGGTAAAGCGCCAAAGCTTTCCGTCACCAAGCCAGCCGGCGCTTATTATTCCCTCCTCGCAATCCAGAAGGGGGAAGGGGGGACGGTCCAGGGGTGGGGAAAGGATTTCGATTTCCTTCCATCCCCCCACCGGCCAGCCCCCGGCAATAAATTGCCGATAATTTACAAAATGTTGTTGTTCCCTCTGGGCTCTCCAGATTAAATGCAGATTATGTTGGCGGTCAATGATCAGGCCCGGCATGCAGGGCCGGCCGTATGCACTGGCCGGAAATGCTGCCTCCCAGTTCAGGGTCTGCTGGAAGAAATGTCGGTAATAGAGCCGGGTGCTATCCCCATCTTCAATTCGGTAAATGAGATGAAGATCGCCTGTTTGGTCCGCAGCCAGGCAATCCGGGCTGCCGGCAGCCGCTCTTCCAAAATCCACTACCCGGGGTTCTTGCCAGCGAGTACCGTTAAAATAGTGATGCTGCAACCACCAGCGCTCCGTCTTCGGGTCGGTGGCGGAATAAACCAGGTGGAGTCCGCCTTTCGCATCAGCGGCCAGAAGCAGGTTGTTGCAGGTGCGTCCTTCTTCATGGAAGATTAGCCTTTCTTCAAAGCGGCCATCAATGTCGGGTTGGCCGATTAAATGATAAATACTGCCTTGCATCAGTACCGCCAGGTGGAGATGCATATATTTATCCAGAGCGGCGGCAAACTCTTCCTCTTGCGGTCGTATAATCTGCGGTTCCAGCCAACCCCGATCCCCTCTTTTCTGGAGGAAAAGTTTCTCCCGGTGAAGGTAAATCAGGCACTGTTTTTCCCGAGTGGTGATTATAAAAGGAGTCTTTCCCGGACCATCTCCCCAAAAAACATTTTTCACTTTTCTCACCTGCCTTAAAAATCAATGACAGTAATGTATATGATTGGCCACATCATAAAATTTCCCGCCGGAAGCAAACACCCTCACCAACCGGTTTTGGAGTGCATAAGATGTTTATTGAACAACAGCGTTTGTATACTTTCGCTGAATCTTTACAAAGGAGGGTTGTATAATTATGGGATGTAGTGATCACTATAATTATTTTCGGAAACCGGCCGCGGAAGGTTTAAAAACAGCACGGTTGCGTCAGACTGGTATTCATCCCGGGCCCTGCTACCATCATGGATGCCCGCCGCCGACAGAAATTGTCTGCATAAATGTAGAAAAAGTCTACGAGGAGTGCAAGCGGGTTCAGGTTAATGAAGAGATCGTCGATTTAAGCGGAGTGGCTGTAGGGGATATTCAACAAGTTTTCTGCAAAGAACCGGAACTGGTGATTGATAAGCATCACTCCTATATCTGTGAAAAACTTCCCGGCTCCAACCGGGCTCGGGTTTCTTTCTATTTCCGTTTCCGCTTCGATTACCAGGATCAGGAAGGATTTAAATGTTTTACCAGTGAGCCGGTTTTTCATCAGGCGATCGTGATCATGAGTGAACGGATCTGTGACAAAAGAATAATTGTGCAGTGTCATGTCTATTTGGAGTGTATTGACTGTTTCGCCTCCAATTTACAGCAAGTGACCTGCTGCATTGGAAAGTTGATTGTTTTCAAGTTAGTGGCCCCGGTTCAGTTAATGATTCCTGCTTACGGTTTCTGTCCCGAGCCGGAGGATTGTACGCAAGTGGAGGCGGAGTGTCCCGAATATTTTCCGGAATGGCCGCCATATCCGCCTCAGCCCGAATTTCCGAGCTTTGAGGATGATAACGGCAATAATGGTAATAACGGTGGTAATGCCGGTAACGGTGAGGAAACTTAAGGTTGATTTAAAATAAGGGCAATCAGTTTTAACCGGCCTGAATTCGGCCGGTTATTTTTTTTCTTTATTTTGGCTATCCTTGTTATTTTTCGGTTGCTTTGCATGTAGTTGATAGTTTAAACAAATCGATGATATAATGAGCGCGGATCTGAAAAGGGGGTAGGGAGCAGATGCCGGAGAGAAAAATTGGGGTGGGAATGCTGGGCATGGGCACGGTGGGCGGGGGAGTAGCCGCTATTCTGGAGGCCGAGGGTTCAAGGCTAAAGGGGAACACAGGGTTGGATTTGCAGCTGAAAAAAATACTGGTTCGGGATCCCGCTCTTTCCCGAAAAATAAATTTATCCCCAAAAATGTTCACTACCCGGGTCGCTGATATTTTGGAGGATCCGAACATAGATCTGGTCATAGAGCTTATCGGTGGGATAGAGCCGGCTCGCAGCTATATTTTAGAGGCCCTCCACAAGGGCAAATATGTGGTTACCGCCAACAAAGACCTTATCGCTACTTATGGGGAAGAGCTGTTCAGGGTAGCCCATGAGTGTAACAAAAATATTTTCTATGAAGCTAGTGTGGGCGGGGGGATTCCTTTGCTTCACCCTTTAAAGCACTGTCTGGTAGCCAATCGGATACAGCGTATATTGGGAATTGTAAACGGAACTACAAATTACATTCTTACCCGGATGGCCCGGGAAGATATGGATTTTCAGGAGGCACTGATCCGGGCCCAGCAAAATGGCTTTGCAGAAACGGACCCGGCCAACGACATTGAGGGTAGGGATGCCGCTTACAAGCTGGCTATCCTGGCCGGAATGGCTTTTTATAGCCGTATAGATCCTCGTTCCATCCATGTAGAGGGGATCAAGAATGTTGCCCGGGAAGATATCTGCTACGCCCGGGAACTGGGGTATGCTATAAAATTGCTGGCGGTAGGCGAAGATTTAGATGAAGGATTGGCCCTTAGGGTTCACCCTTCCCTGGTACCGGCAACTCATCCCCTGGCAGCAGTGCTTTACGAGTTCAATGCAATCTTTATGGTGGGAGATTCCGTAGGAGAAGTTATGTTTTACGGGCGGGGCGCCGGATCTTTGCCCACCGCCAGTGCGGTGCTGGCCGATGTAACAGAAGCCGCCGGCTACATTAAATCCGGACAGAAAGCCCGGGCTACAGAAATTACCTACCAGAGCAAGCCGGTAATCCCGGTAGAGGCCTTAATTTCCCGGTTTTACCTTCGCCTTCAGGCTACAGATCGTCCCGGTGTATTTGCCGACCTGGCCACTTCTTTTGGAGAGGAGCAGGTCAGTTTGGATATGATTATTCAGAAACGCAGCATGGAAGGAATTGCGGAAATAGTGTTGGTTACCCACAATGTGTTGGAAGAACGTTTCAACCGTGCTCTATTACGGATCAAAGGGCTGAAGACAACCAGGGGTGTAAATAGTGTATTCCGGGTATTGTAGCTAAAATTGGAAAGGAAGGTGCAGCTGATTCTCCCGGGTGGTCTGAAAAGACCGCCGGGGGCTGGAAGTTGTTACCACAACAGTCAACTTTTGATAGCTTTGCATTGAAAGGAATACCTGATTATATGTGGAATAGATAAAATAATCTTTCTGCGGGATTGGTCAGGGAGCGGCATAAAAACTGTACCCGGTGCAGCCCGACGGAATATATTTGCCTGCTGTTTAAACATTTAAACCAACAGAATGGTGGTGCGGGGTTGCCCTTTCTCCCATCGGGATTTCGACCAACCTGGTTAGAGATAGATCTGGACTCAATTGTTCATAACATTCAACAATTTCAGCAGCTGCTGGGACCCCGGGCGGAAATTGCAGCGGTGGTAAAAGCCGACGGCTACGGTCACGGGGCTGTAGAGGTATCCCGGGCGGTGGTGGCCGCAGGGGTTTCTTATCTGGCGGTAGCTTTTCTGGAGGAAGGGGCCGAACTTCGCCAGGCAGGGATCACAGCCCCTATTTTATTGCTTGGATACACAGATCCGGCTCAGGTGCCTGCCCTGTGTAGATACCGTTTAATACCATCAATATTCGATCTGGAAGTAGCTCGCAGGATGTCCGGTGAGTTGGTAAAACGAGATCAGGAACTTCCGGTACATGTAAAGGTAGATACCGGTATGGGCCGGTTGGGGGTCCGCCCCCGGGAAGCGGTGGGGTTTATAGCCGGGGTTTCTCGCCTGCCCGGTCTTAAGCTGGAGGGAGTTTACACGCACCTGGCGGCGGCTGATGAAGAGAACCCAGAATTTACCGAAAACCAGTTGCAGAGATTTAGCCGGGTTATCGAATCCTGCCGGAGCCGGGGTATCAATCCCCTTCTCTGTCATGCCGCGAACAGCGCTGCGGCCTCCGCGTACCCCGAATCCAGGTTTAACCTGGTAAGGCTTGGTATTTCTCTTTATGGTTACTATCCCTCTACGGTGTTGCGTGTAAAAAATTTTATTTCGTTAAGGCCCGCACTTTCCTTTAAAAGCCGGGTGGTGTATTTAAAAGAAGTACCTCCGGAAACGGCAATCAGTTACGGCTGCACTTATAAAACTGTCTCTCGATCCCTGATCGCAACTGTGCCGGTGGGATATGGCGACGGCTATCGGTGGAACCTTTCCAACCGGGCCTGGATGCTGATCCGGGGACAACGGGTGCCGGTAGTAGGCCGGGTTTGTATGGATCACCTGATGTTGGATGTAACCCGGGTGGAGGGAGCAAAGGTAGGCGATGAAGTGGTGTTGTACGGGCGGCAGGGACCGGAAGAGATTACGGTGGAAGAGGTGGCCGGTTGTTTGGGAACGATTAATTACGAGCTGTTGTGCGCCATCAGCCGGAGAGTGCCCCGCCTGTACCTGCGGCGTGGGGAACCGGCAGCCATACGGGAATCGCTGGGTTTGAAAATTGTTTAGCGGCAACTTCTTTTTTGGAAGTGCTTTGCATAACAATTAACCATAGCTGTATAATAATAAACATGTCTAGCACTGCTGGTTGCAAGGAGGTTATAGGGTAATGCCGGAGACTAAACGGATTATGATCAGCTTGCCGGGCAACCTGCTGTCTGAGGTTGACGGGGTGGTGGCCAGCGAGAAAAAAACCCGAAGTGAATTTATCAGGGAGGCCATGAGGCTTTATCTTCAGGAAAGAAAAAAAAGGCAAATTCGCGAAAAGATGCAAAAAGGTTACCTGGAAATGGCTGAAATTAATCTCAATCTATCCCGGGAGGCTGTTTGCGCTGAGAATGAAGCGGTTTTGATTACCGAAAAATTAATTGGCGGAGAGTGAGCTCCCATGGAGGTAAGGCGCGGGCATATCTATTATGCCGATCTAAGTCCGGTGATCGGCTCCGAGCAGGGTGGAATTCGCCCGGTGCTGGTAATCCAAAATGATGTAGGCAATTGCTACAGTCCAACGGTAATTGTGGCTGCTATTACCTCCCAGATCGAGAAGGCCAAGCTTCCTACTCACATTGAAATCAGTTCCGGAGAATATCGCCTGGAAAAAGATTCGGTAATCCTGTTGGAACAGATCAGGACTATAGATAAACAAAGATTGAAAAAAAAGATTACTGAGCTGGATGAGCGCATCATGCACAAGGTAAATGAGGCGCTGAGAATAAGTTTGGGGTTGATTGAATTTTAGTAAAGGTTATAATTCGGAAATGCCACAGAACAGGGTCTCAATCAATGGGGCCTTTTTTGTTTTCCTATAAATTATCCAGTCATTGCCGGACGTAGGGGCAGACGACTCTTTTTATCTATTTTCAGGGGAAGGGTTTTACCGAATATGTTGGTATAATTT
>CAYXBB010000006.1:24965-64286 GCA_964463285.1 uncultured Syntrophomonadaceae bacterium
TAGAGGGGCGGTCAGGGTGGAGGGAAAAAGGTATTACCAGGCCGGTGATTGGGATTACCGTTAATTTTGATTACAATCAGGGACGGATGTGGCTGCCGGTAGCCTATACCCGGTCGGTAGAGGCGGCCGGCGGCCTGCCCTTGCTGATTTCTCCCTTGGGAGCAACCGCTCGCCGTTTTCTGTGGCCTGGACTGCAGGGGTTAATATTTCCCGGCGGAGATGATATCTCCCCGCTTTATTTTGGCCAGGAGCCTTTGCCCGGACTGGGAGAGGTGGATCCCGGTCGCGATGACCTGGAAATTTATCTGGCCCGGGAAGCACTGCGCCGGGATCTGCCGGTACTGGGGATCTGCCGGGGGATACAGATTTTAAACGTGGCTGCCGGGGGGACGGTGATCCAGGATCTGGGCCCGGGTATTATTCAGCACGATCAAAAATCACCCCGCTGTTATCCTTCTCATCTGGTTGCCATCGAAGCCGGTAGCTGCCTATCGTCTATAATTGGCGAAGAGGTGTTGCCGGTCAACAGCTTTCACCATCAAGCAGTGGGAAAAATTGCTCCGGGATTTATAGAAGTCGCCCGTGCCACCGACGGGGTGGTGGAGGCAATGGAAAGTTGCGGGCATCGGTTTGCGCTGGGGCTGCAGTGGCACCCCGAATCCCTTTTTCATCCCTCCTCAGCAGCCATATTCCGGGCGCTGGTAAAAGCTGCCGGGCAGGCTCCTTGAAAGGCAACCCAATCCTCTTTTTTAGAGGGAGATGGCACCTTATCTCCCTTTTTAAAGGGGGCAGGGGGTATTTAAAATAGCAAAAGGGATCATCTCCGAAATATTGCTTGAGAAGCAAAAAGGCACCTCCCTATTGTTCCACTGCCTGCCTTTGGTCTTTCCAATTCAACCTCCAACCTTTAACTTTTAATAGAGGGCCGGTATAAAACTGCCACCTCCGGTTAAACTATCTTTGTTTGCCAACAATAGCTAATAGGAAAAGGCCATGAATTTTTTAGCACGCATACTTGATCATTTTCGCCCTAAAAAAAGCGAAGCGAATTTCGCCTCCGATGATCTGGATATTTCCCAGCGGGAACACCTGGTTGCCGGGGTTAAACTGGAGGCGGATCTGGATAAAAACATCAAGCTGATCCGAGAGGCCATGGGCAACAGCCTGGATTTGGGGATAGTGTGTTTTCTGACCGGGCCGGAAAAAATTCCCACAGCAGCAATCTACATGGATGGGATGGTGAATAACAAGGATATCGAAATCCTGATGCGGACACTCAAAATAGATATCTTTGTGACCGGTTTGAAAGCGGTGGGGCCGAAGGAAATTTTTAATACTGCCCGGGAACAGCTTATGACTACGGTAGAGGTAAAGGATTCCGAAAACCTGGATCAAATACTGACCGGGATATCCCTCGGTGCCACCATTTTCATTTTTCAGGGCACGCCCCGGGGGCTGATCTGTGCCACCCGGGGTTGGATGGTTCGGGCCATCACCGAGCCGATGGGAGAAACGGCTATCAGGGCTCCCAAAGAAGGTTTTGTAGAGAATCTCCGGACCAATACCTCCCTCCTTCGCCGTCGCATTCACACTCCCAACCTGTGGATGGAGGGCTTCATGGTGGGCAAACTCACCCTAACCGAGGTGGCCCTGGTTTATATAAAGGGGTTGGCTCCTGAAAAAATCGTGGGGGAGGTTCGTTCCCGGATCCAGAGCATCCGGATTGACGGTATCCTGGGAAGCAGTTACATTGAGGATTTTCTGCAAGATCAGCCCCTGACCATATTTCCGCAGGTGCTTCACACCGAGCGACCGGAGCGGGTAGCGGGGGCGCTGCTGGAAGGGAGGGTGGCGGTTCTTACCGACGGCACCCCCCATGCGCTGATTGTCCCCAATCATCTGCCGGCCATGCTGGAGGCGCCGGATGATTATTTTGAACTTTATCCCCTGGCAGCATTTCTAAGGTTGTTAAGATACTTCACCTTTTTTCTCTCAATTTTTTTGCCCGGAATTTATGTGGCGGTGATAAATTTCCACCCTGAACTTGTACCTACGGTGCTGTTCCTGCGGATTGCCGCCAGCCGGGAGGGGATTCCTTTCCCGGCGGTGGCGGAGGCACTGATCATCGAGGTGATTTTTGAGGTGCTGCGGGAAGCCGGGGTACGCATGCCCATGGCCATCGGATCGGCGATCAGCATCGTGGGCGCACTGGTCTTGGGTGAGGCAGCCATCAAGGCAGGATTGGTTTCGCCGGCAATGGTGATCGTGGTAGCCATGACCGCCATTGCTTCTTTCACCGTGCCGGTATTCAGCCTGGGAATTGCCGCCCGTATTCTAAGATTCGCGGTGATCATCCTGGGGGGAATATTCGGCCTGTTTGGGATTCAACTGGCCCTGCTCCTGTTGCTTACCCACCTGTGCGCCTTGAGATCCTTCGGTCTGCCCTATATGTACCCCCTGGCGCCGCTGGTGGCGGAAGACGTGAAAGACACCCTGTTCCGCTTTCCTTGGTGGCTGCAGGTTAAACGCCCCTGGCTGATCGGTTACCGGGAACCGGTTCGCCAACCCCCGGGTCCCCGCCCGGGCAGGCGCACCGGGCCCGGTGGGGAGAAAAGGGATTGATGGGTGACGAGCGGATCTCCGGCCGCCAGTTATTGTCCATAATTTTTATTATCCATTCCACGGTAGTAATTGCAGTTTTGCCTTCCATTACCACCGCCGACGCGTACCAGGATGCGTGGATCTCTTCCCTGGTTGCCCTGGCAGGGGTATTGATAATCGCCCTTCCCATTACGGGCCTGGCGGCTCGCTTTCCTCGGGAAGATGTGGTGCAGTACAGCCTCCGCCTGCTGGGGCCCTGGGCAGGCCGGGTGGTAAGTTTGGTATATCTCTGGTTGTTTTTACAGATAGCCGCCCAGGAGACCCGGTTTTATGCCGAGATGCTGATCAGCGGGTTTTTAACGGTCACCCCCATCTCATTTATTGTGATCGTCATGGTGCTGACCTCCTCGGTGGCCTCCATTTGCGGCATAGAAGTGATTGCCAGGGTAGCCGAACTGTTATTTGCCCTGATTTTGATACTGATAGTCTCTACACTGATTGTAGGTCTTCCCAAATCCGATTTTACCCTGATTCAACCGGTCTTGGCCCGGGGGTGGGGACCGGTGTTACGGGGGGCGATCACCCCCACCGCCATGTCGGTACATTTGACAACAATTCTATTTCTTGCACCTTCTTTGGTCCGGCCTCAAAAAGCCCGCAGATGGATAATGGGGGCGGTGGCTCTGGCTTTTTTATCTATGGCCCTGTTTTCCATAATAACTGTAATCCAACTGGGCACCACGGAGGCCGCCCGCTCGGTGTTTCCGGTGTTGCGCATGGTGAGGGCCACCCGGATAAGCACATTCCTGGATCGGGTGGAAGCAGTTACCGTGTTTAACTGGGGCCTGGGGGTGTTTATCGGACTGTCTGTTTATATCACATTGGGGGCCAAGGGGCTGGCCCGGATATTCGGTCTTGCCGACTACCGTCCGCTGGTTCCGCCCATGGCGACAGTTTGGGCGGTTTTGTCGATCAATCTGGCCGGTGATACTTTCCAGCTGCGAGAGCTGCTAATGTACCGCAACCTGGGACCGTTTTTCCTGTTGCTGGTACTATTGCCGGTGCTGGTACTTTGGGTGGCCTGGTGGTTTTCACCGGCAGGAAGACGGGCAAAAGGTGGGGAAAAAACTGAGAAAGCACCATAAATTTGCCGGTCTGCTACTGATATTGATAATTCCGTTAATAGCCGCCGGCTGCTGGAACCGTACAGAACCGGAACTTCTGGCCCTGGTGTTGGGGTTGGGGGTCGATTACGACCGGCAGTCAAAACAGTATGAAGTAGTGGTGGATATCGCCAACCCCTCCGGTATGGCGGGAGGTGGAAGTAACGGCGGGGGCGGAAACGGAGGGCAAGGAGGCGGATCGTATGTGACCTCCGCCAAAGGGAAAACTCTGTTTGAGGCCTTACGGGAAATAGAGCCGGTGTTGAGCCGGGAGCTGTTTTGGGGACATAGCGAGGAGGTAATTGTTACGGAGGAGCTGGCCCGCAGCGGAATTCGGCCCCTGTTTGATTTTTATGCCCGGGAGCGCCATTCCCGGCAGTCTAATTTTATACTGGTTACCGATGAAGACCTGAGGGAGCTGCTGCAGATCAAACAACCCCTGGAAATAGAAACCGGGGTGGGCATCCGGAGGCAGATTCAGACTATACAAAAAACCCGATCAGTGATTCCACTGGCTGATGTGCGCCAGGCGCTGATAGATTTTAACCTTCCCGGAAAGGAAATTTTTGTTCCCCGGATCCGGTTGAAAACGGAGGAAACCAAACCGGATCAGGGTGTCGGTCAGGGAGGGGAAATATCACCGGGGGGGGGAACGCAAGGGTCAGGGGACAGCCAGCCGAAGCAAATCATAGAAATTTCCGGGGGGGCGGCATTTCTCGGTGATCGTTTTGCGGGGTGGGTGGATCCGGTGGCAACCAAAGGCTGGCTGTTTATTGTGGGGGGCTCTCGTCGGGCTACCGTAACGATCTCCTGCCCGGATTTCGGGGGTGACAGCTCTATTGCTATAAAGTTTCACCAGGCGAGTAGCCGGATAGAAGCGGTCATGAAAAACGGTAAACCCAAAATCAAGGTGGTTATTACATTGGAGGGCCGGCTTGAGGAAAAAGATTTTCCCGGCCGGTTCACCGAAGAATACATAAAGAAATTGCATGGCGAGCTGGTGAAAGCTGTAAAGAAGAAGGCACAAACAGCGGTAAACCGGGCTCAAGAACTGCGTTCAGATATATTTGGATTTGGAAACGCCATATACCGCCGGCACCCCCGGGAATGGGATAAGCTGGAGCGTAACTGGGAGGAGCATTTTACCCGGTTGGAGGTGGAAATCGAGGTAAATGCGCATATCAGACGCTCAGGTCTGGTGGTTGATCCGCCCGGATCTTGAAAAAGTTCAAAAGCATGTAACCTGGGAGATATTTCATTGAGCAATGTTGTTTGGGTGGTCATTTTAATTATAGTGACGGCAGCGGCAGAATCATATTTTCTGTGGAAACGGCAGTTTAAAAAAGAAATGGCCTTTTCCCTGTTGATCTGGGTGATGGCCGCGGTTTATGCCGCCCTGGTGGTTAGTCCGCTGGGGGATCGGTTTAGTTTTGCCCAATGGGTTATCGACTTCATGGACCTTATTTATGGCCTGTTTTCCTGAATTGTTGGGATCGGCACGATCGGTTGCTCTGCCTGTCTTTCCGATTTATTGACGTCAACCCGGTCCTGAGATAGAATTAATTGACAGAAAATCCCCCCAAATTCCCCTTTAGGAAAGGGGGACTTTGCGGGTGGTAGTTTTCTTCCATCCCCCCCCTTTGGAAAAGGGGGGGGATTTACCAGGAGGAGGTAATATATATGGACAAGTTAACCGGCGATCGGATAGAACGGCTGGCCCGCCAGGCCAGCCTGGACATTGCCGAAGCCGAGCGGGAACAGCTGACCGGACAGTTGAACAGTATGCTGGAGATGCTGAACCCTGTTTTGGAGCTGGACGGTTCTGTGGTAGAACCCACCTTTTGCGGGGTATTACACCCGGCTCCCCGGCGGGAGGACGAAGTAACCCCTTCCCTTCCCCTGAAACAGGTATTTCAAAATACCTCATCCCGTTACCGGGATTATTTTAAGGTACCGCAGATTACCAGCCTGGAAGAGTAAGCAGAAAGGGGCGAGCAGATGGAGCTATACGAGATGACCGCCAACGTTTTGAGCCGTCTTCTACAAGCCGGAAAAGTGAGCTCGACAGAGGTGGTCAAAAGTTTTCTGGACCGGATTGACCGGAGTGATCCCAAGATCAAGGCCTTTATTACCATTTCTGCGGAGACGGCCCTTAAGGAGGCCGAAGAGGTGGACCGACGGCGGGCTGCCGGTGAAGAACTGCACCCCCTGGCCGGGGTACCGGTGGCAGTGAAGGATAATATTTGTACAGCGGGACTGCGGACGACCTGTGCCTCCAAAATGTTGGAGGATTTTGTCCCTCCTTACGATGCTACGGTGATAGCAGTTCTGCGCCGTCAAGGCCTGCCGCTACTGGGGAAAACCAACCTGGATGAATTTGCCTCCGGATCATCTACTGAAAGCTCCGCTTTTTATCCTACCCGAAATCCCTGGAATCTGAAACGGGTCCCCGGAGGTTCCAGCGGGGGCTCGGCGGCGGCGGTAGCTGCCGGGATGGCTCCCCTGGCATTGGGTTCTGATACAGGGGGTTCTATTCGTCAGCCTGCCGCTTTCTGCGGATTAACCGGTCTGCGCCCTACCTACGGGCGGGTTTCTCGCTACGGCTTGGTACCCCTGGCTTCCTCCCTGGATCAGATCGGGACCCTGGCCTGGGAGGCTAACGATTCCGCCCTGCTGCTGAGTTTGATTGCCGGAGAGGATCCTTTGGATTCCACTACCCTTTCTAAGGCGGTGCCGGATTACACTTCAACCCTGGAGAGCGGTTTACGGGGTTTGCGATTGGGAATAATTGCGGAACATCAGGGAGAAGGATTTGCTCCGGAGATCAATGCTGCCCTGGCTAAGACGGCGCAGCTGCTGATAGAAGAAGGGGTGGTTGTGGAAGAGATATCGCTGCCCCACCATGAATATGCTCTCCCTGCTTACCGCATGCTATGTGCCGCCGAATCAAGTTCAAACCTGGCCCGTTACGACGGGGTACGGTTCGGTTTTTGCCGGCCGGGGGAAAATGTTAACCAGATGTTTAGCCGGACCAGGGGGGAAGGCTTTGGCGCCGAGGTGAAGCGGCGGATTTTACTGGGGACCTTTCTGTTAAGTGCCGGGCAGTATGAAAAATATTTTATACAAGCCGGGAAGGCCCGCACCCTGATTATAGAGGATTATCGGGAAACTTTTAAAAAGTTTGATCTGTTGTTAGGTGCGGTTACTCCATCCCTACCCTTTAACCTGGGGGAAAAAAGGGGAGATCCCCACAAGATGGCTTTGGCCGATCTATGCTTGGTGGCCGGTGCCCTAGCCGGATTGCCTTCCGTTTCGGTTCCCTTTGGAACGGCCAACGGCCTGCCGGTAGGGGTGCAGTTTACCGCTCCCCCCCTGGGAGAAGATCTGCTATTAAGGGCAGCTTATTTTCTGGAACGGCGCCGAAAGCCGATCCCATCCCGCCCAACTTTTTCGGAAGAAGGGGATAAATAGTTATGAACTATGAAACTATAATCGGCCTGGAAATACATGTGGAGCTTTTGACCCGCTCTAAGATGTTCTGCGGTTGTTCTACCGCCTTTGGGGAGCAGCCAAATACCAATACCTGTCCGATCTGCTTAGGGCTTCCGGGAACCTTGCCGGTGGTAAACCGGCGGGCGGTAGAGCTGGCAATTAAAGCTGCCCTGGCCTTCCACGGTAAAATTCAGGAGGAAAGTATTTTTGCCCGCAAGAGTTATTTTTACCCAGATCTCTCCAAAGCTTACCAGATATCCCAGAATGAGCGACCGTTAAACCGGGGGGGGTATTTAGATCTGAGCTTCCCTGAGGGGAGTCGGCGGATCCGCCTGGATCGGATTCACCTGGAGGAAGAGGCGGGAAAACTGGTCCATGCCGGAGATTCTATTCTGGATGCTACTTATTCTCTGGTAGACTATAACCGGGCCGGGATACCTTTGATGGAGATTGTAACCCTTCCCGACCTGCGCTCGGGGAAGGAAGCCCGGTTTTTTCTGGAGGAGCTCCGCCTGACGCTACTCTATGCGGGAGTTTCCGATTGTAAACTGGAAGAGGGCTCGTTGCGCTGTGACGCCAATATATCGCTGCGGCCGGTGGGCAGCAACCGGCTGGGGGTTAAAACCGAAGTTAAAAATATGAATTCTTTTAAAGCGGTGGAGATGGCTCTGGACAGCGAAGCCCGGCGGCAGGAGGAAATTTTATCCGCCGGCGGGCAGGTTACTTCTGCTACCTGTCACTGGGAGGAGGAGAGCAGACAGACCATTCCCATCAGGGTAAAGGGAAGCGCTGCCGATTATCGCTATTTTCCCGATCCCGATCTGCCGCCTTTGGCGGTGGATCGTTTTTTGATCGATAAAATCCGAGTGGAACTTCCCGAGCTACCTCCACAGCGCCGGCTGCGGTTGCAGGAACAGTATGGCCTGGAAGAACCCGAGGCAGTTATGTTAACCTCTTTTCCACAGTTGGCTGATTTTTTCGAGGAGGCCGCCAACCATTACCCGGACTACCGTAACCTTTTCAACTGGATCCAGGGAGATCTGGTATATCAGCTCAGGGAGACCAACACTCCCCTGGAGTCCTTTTCCTCCGGGCTGTTGGTGGAGCTGCTGAAACTGCTGGATGAGGGACAGATCAACCGGCCGGTGGCTAAAGAACTGTTTCCGGAGATGCTTAAAACCGGAGCCAGCCCCCGCAAGCTGGTATCCTCCAAAAATTTAGGTCGTATTTCCGGCCGTGAGTCGTTGGAACCGCTGGTAGATAAGGTGCTGGCAGAGAATCCGGAGGCGGTTGAGAATTTTCTGCAGGGGAAGAAAAAAGCCCTGGCTTTCCTGGTAGGTAAAGTAATGGCGATAACCAGGGGACGGGCCGATCCCCAGGAGGTAAGCGGGCTGCTGCGGGAAAAAATCAAGGAATCCCCCCTTTAGTTACCCCTTTAACAGGAGGGGCAAGGGCGGATTTCCATGCCCGCTTAGGAGCACATCCCCACCCTAACCCTCCCCCATCGAGGGGGAGGGGGTTTAAGGGGATCTAATTTTTCGCTTAAATTTCCTGTTTTTTGGGGATAGATGTAGCCCTCGGGTGGCGGCTACGGTGTATCGGAAGCTGACGATAATCGAAATCCCTGACATGCGCTGTAGGGATCCATTGGCGATTGTTGTAGGTAAGCAAAGCCACGATTATGATCGGTACCCAGCTAAAGGTAAACAAGGGGTACAGGGGAAAATAGCGGAAGGTTTTCCAGGGCAGCCTGTCCAGAAACAAGGTAATTAGTGGAAGAATGTAAGGCAAGGCAATCAAGACCAGGTTCACCAGGGGGAACCTGGTCTGTACTTGTTGATAGATGGAGGTAAAGGTTATTAGCTCCGGTTTAAGCAGAGTAATCGGTATCAACAGCCCTCCGGCAGCGATTACAAACAGCTGCAGAAGACGAATTCCTCCCTCCAGTTTGGCGGCATCTCCTTCCACCATCCCTCTGAACAGTAGGCGGGGAAGGTAAAGCCAGGCTACATTTAACTGTCCTCTGGCCCATCTTAACCGCTGTCGGCAGGAGGCCATAAAGGTGATCGGTTTTTCGTCAAATACTCTGGCCTCCACGGCAAAACTGGTGCGGTACCCCTCCAACAGGGCCTGGATTGAAAATTCCAAATCCTCGGTGAGGGTTACCGTAGACCAGCCAATCTTATCAAGCACCTCTTTATGTATGCACATTCCTGTGCCGGCCAAGCCGGCATTTAGGCCCAGATTATGTCGGGCCAGCAATACAAACCGGTTGTTTAGCCAAAAGGTAATACTGAAGGCAGAAGAAACCCAACTATCGTCAGGGTTTTTTGAGTCGATAAATGACTGAATTATCTTTTCTCCATTCAGCAACCGGTTGTTCATCGCCTGTAAAAAATTTGATGAAACTAGATTGTCGGCATCAAAAAACACAGCAGCATCATACCGGCAGGCCTGCCCCCGGGTGAATCCCAGCCGGGAAAGAGCGTATTTTAGCACTCGTCCTTTCCCGCAGTTTCTATAGTCTAAGCGTTCCCAAACTATTGCTTCGTTGCTTCGTGCCACCTTTGCGGTCCGGTCGGTACAGCGATCGGCAATTACATAAATATCGTAGAGATGCTTAGGGTAGCGAAGGGCGGCCAGGTTTTTAACTAATTTACCGATTACCTTTTCCTCGTTATGAGCGGGTATTATAATTGCAAACCGCATCCGGGGAAGGTGTTGTTTCGGGCTGCGCCTGGTAAACAGTCCTGCCAGGGAAATGGTCAGATAATAGATTCCAAACCAAAATATCAGGTACTGTAAGTATTTGATTACACTTTGCATGGCCATTCCTTTAATAGTATTGGGTGAATTTAGCGGTGGTAGACCGAAGTTAGGTCCCTATTATTTTATACCATAAAAGATTATCCGGCAACGTTCTATGGAAATAATGCCATACCTGGCAAGGCTCCTTTAATGTGCCGTTTCTGGCAGCCGACAAGAAATTTTTCAAGCAGGATAAAAGCTTTTAACAATAATTTGATATCGGTCACAGCAGGAGATAAACTGACAGATGTGGAAAGTAATTTTAAAGTTAATTTTTAGGTGGGTGAAGCTATTATGGAGTGTCCTTTCTGCAAACCAATTGAACCGGTAATCGCCAACCTGTTGGCGGTGGCAGTAGAAGATAGTTTCCCCGCCTCTGATGGCCATATGTTAATTATCCCCCGGCGCCACATTCTGAACATTGATGAAGCCACCGCCGAAGAGGTGCTGGCCCTTATGGAGCTTCTCAGGGAGGTTAAGGGAATCATCCGGGAGCGCTACGGTGCGGACGGCTTTAATATCGGGATAAATGAAGGTGCTGCCGCGGGGCAGACAGTCAGTCATTTACATATACATGTTATCCCGCGCCGAACCGGCGATGTAGATGATCCCCGCGGAGGAATCCGTAGGGCTTTACCCTGCCGACATCGCTATCCTAATACGCATACCAGCTTATAGCCTGTATATCAAAAAAATTTTATCAAAATACGCCACCGGCTTAGGCGGGGAGACAGTGAAATTATCAAAAAATACGGGAGATAAATGTGAAGATTTTACATACTGCGGATCTTCATTTGCAGGAAAATGCGTACAGGCGGTGGGAAGCCCTCCAAGAATTAGTTGATTTGGCTTGCCGCGAACAGGTGGAGGCGCTGGTTATTTCCGGGGATCTGTTTGATCGGCAGGTGGACGCCGCGCTGTTGCGCCCAAAACTGCGGCAAATTTTAACCCCGGGTGATTTTACCACGGTTATTATTCCCGGCAACCACGATAGCGGTGCATTTCGTAGCGGGCTGTACTTTGGCGATAGGGTAAAAGTGATCACCGACCCGAATAAGCCGGTAGATATCGGAGCAGCCCTGATCTTTGGTTTTCCGTATGAGCCCTGTACCGGGGAGCAGATGGCCTACCGGTTACAGGGTTTAGCGGGAACGCTTTCGCAGGAATTCCCAAATATTTTGCTTTATCATGGTGAGCTGTTGGACGCTTATTTTTCCAGCTGGGAGTGGGGCGATGAAGGGGAACAGCGTTACATGCCGATAAAACTTTCCTTTTTCCAGGGCATTTCGATAGATTATGTGCTGGCGGGCCATTTTCACTCCCGGTTTGCGGTATGGGATCTCCCGGAGGGCGGGTTTTTCGTTTACCCCGGCTCACCGGTAGCCATTACCAGCCGGGAGAAAGGTCGGCGCAAGGCTAACCTGTTCGAGTTGGGGAAGGCTCCGGGGGAAAGAACACTTTCCACATTTCATCTGGAACAGATCACCATGGATTTAGAACCGGGGGAAGAAACCGATCCGCTGGCCTTGCTGACCGGGCGCCTGGCGGAAATTCACCCGGATGCCGGCCTGTTATTGACGGTCAGGGGATTTATCAATAGCCGACTTCTTGGCGTAAGTGAACAGGAGCTGGTGGATAAAATCAAACAGGTCGCCGGCAATCGGTTTTACAAAGAAGCAGATTTTTTATTCCAGGATATTACAGATATTTTGGAAGACGATCTTTATAAGGCCTTTGCTGAAAGGTTAGCACGGATGAACTTATCTTCCGAACAACAGCAAAATATTAAAGAAATAGTGATCAGGGCCATGGTAGGAGTAAGATAATGAAGATAAAGGAGTTTGCGATCTGGAGGTACGGCCCCTTATCCGGAGACGGAACCGGCAAAGTAGCGCCAGGTAATTTCAACCTGTTTTTTGGCCCCAACGAGCAGGGGAAAACGCTTACCATAGATGCTTTGGTTAAGTTGCTTCTAAGGAAAAGTTATAAAGAATTCGATAAAAGCATTAACCGGGTAAACGAGCTGCCGGAGGGATATGTGATTATAGAACAGGCAGATGGAAATACGGCCAAGCTGCCGGAGGACGGCGATCTAACCCGGGTTACCGGGCTTACTGCCGCCGAGTGCCGTAATATCTTTATTATCAGGGACAGTGATCTCTCCATTAACCGGGAGAACCTGTTTTATAAAGGGGTTACCAATCGGTTGACCGGTCTGCGAACTGAAGAAATTGAGCGTATAAAAAGCGGTATTCGCGAGCTGGCCCGGCTGACTCCGGGAAATATTTTTCAGGATACCAGCCCCCAGAAACTGAAATCTAATATAGCCAGGGCCGGGGAACTGGTGGAACAAATTGAAAAACTAAGTGAGAATTTGGAAGCAGAAGGTTACGAGCTGTTTGAAGCCGAACTGGCTCAAATTAATACGAAAATTGCCACGACAGAGTATGATTTAAAGTGCTATGAGGAAGCCCGCCGCCGGGAAATATATCACAAGGGGAGTAACGCCCTGAGACTTTTGCAGGAAGCCTATCGGGAAACCCTATCCATGCAAGGTTTTAACCGGGGGGATTTGGACCGGTGGCAGATGCTGCAATCACAGGTGGAACCCATGCGGGTGGAAGAACGGGATACCCGAGGGAAGTTAAGTTCAGCCGAAAACGAGTTATTTCAGGCCCGGCAACGGGTTGAACAGCTTAACCTGGCCGTGCAACAGCTGGAACGAACCGCTGCCCTGTTTTCGGAACGGGTTGAGCCCCGGTTAAAAGATTATGTTAACAGAAACAAAGAACTTGCCAACCGGGAAAACCTGGGGAAAAATCTGTTTACACTCCGGGCAGCGGCATTTGCCTCTTTCCTTCTTCTAATCTCCCTGCTCGGGATAATAGTCCGGCCGGCCGGGTGGCTGTTCCCGCTAATTGGTAGCAGCCTGGTATTTTTATTGATATTTGGCGGGATAAGGTTGAGATTGTCCCGGGAAAAAGGGCGATTGGCAGTTCTTTGGAAGGAAATCTACAGCCGGGCAGCCGGATTGGGAGCTGTGGCAGAGCATTACGGGGAACTTTTGGCCTGGTGGGGAGAATTCAATGATCGCCTGACAGCTGAGAGGCAGCAGCTGACAGAGGCAAATAACCGGGTTGTTTTGCAAGAAAAACTGGTCGAAGGGTTGGGGGATCGGCTCAATAATTTGACTGTTACGATCAAAGGGATCGAGCAAAACCTTCAGCAGCTGATGCGTAAAGCGGCAGTCAGTTCCCGGCAGGAATATCGGCAAAAACTGGAGCTGAAATTAAAACTTGAAAACCAGGTCCAGCAGCAGAAGGCGGTTCTGGAAAGTCATTTCAGTATACCCGGAAACCTTTCATTGTCGGAACAGGTCTCAAGATGGGAAGAAAGCCTGGAAAGACTAAAACCTTTTACCGGACTTGGAACAGGGATAACCTACAATGAACAAGAAGTTTCCGGTTTACAGCAAAACCTGGAAAACCTTCGTCGCCGACAGAAAGAGCTGACAGAAAAATGGAATATGTACCAAAAACAGCTTCTGAATATGGAGCAAGAGATAAGCAAGAATTTTGGCGAGGAGATTGATCCGGTGTATTGTCAGACCCTGGCCGATCTGGAGGTCGCTGTTAGAAACCTATCGGAATGGATCAAATACCATGAAGATTATCGTGAGCAGGCCCTGATCGCTTTAGAACTGTTCGATCAAATAGCTGCAGAAGAAGAGCTAAAGGTTCTGGAACTGTTTGGCGAGCAAAGTCCTGTAAGCCGGTGTTTTTCAAAAATTACCGGAGACCGGTATAAAGGGGTATTTTTTGATGCCGGACAACGTAAAATTGTGGTGGATACTACCGGGGAATCGGCTCTTTATGCGGACCAGCTTTCGGGCGGCGCCTACGATCAGCTTTATTTTTCCATCAGGCTGGCTTTGGGTGAAAAGCTGCTGGCGGGGGAAACAGGGTTTTTTATCCTGGACGATCCGTTTATAAAGGCCGACCCGGAACGCCTGCGAATATTGATTAATATGCTGTTGCAGGTAGCCGGCGCCGGATGGCAGGTAATGTATTTCAGCGCCAAGGGCGAGGTAAGAGATGCACTGCAGGACAAATTACAATCCGGGCAAATTAAAGAGCTAGGCCTTGGTTGATCAAGGGCCTATTTTTCCCTTACCGGCGGGGGGAGCCTATGGCTTGCAGATCTGTCACTAAAACTTGCCTATAAAGGGGACAAGGAGCTCTATTTGAAATAGCAAGGATTTTTAACCGGGCGAAGGATACAATAAATCCTTCACCCTATGCAAAGGAAATGACTGCGCCTGGGGTAAACCGGAAGGTTTTCATATACTCATCTGCCGTTCCCATGGCCGGCTCAAAAGTTTTATCTGAAAGGTGGTGAGGGGGCTTTATCGTTAACAGCGCGGTTTGTCTTGGTGGAGTGATTAGAATTTAGAAGGAGGTTATGCCTGTGCATTTATCGGTACTTGGTTGTTACGGACCATACCCTCCGGCAGGAGGAGCCTGTTCAGGTTACTTGCTGGAGAAGGACGGCTTTAAGATTTTGCTTGATTGCGGCAACGGGGTGTTAAGCAGGCTTCAGGATTTTATTCAGCTATGGGAACTTAATGCCGTAGTGATCTCTCATTTTCATGGCGATCATATCTCAGATTTAAATGTTTTGCGCTATGCATTGGATGAAGCCTGCTGTCAAGGTATGCGAACAGAGCCCCTGCCTCTTTATGCACCACCGGAGCCGGAGGAGGAATTTGAAAGACTGCCGTACAAAAATATTTTCCGTATCATCCCGTTGAAGGCAGGCCGTCCCCTTCAAATTGGCCCTTTTGTATTTGACTTTTTACCTACCGTTCATGCCCTGCCTTGCCTGGCTATGCGGATAGAATCCGATCATAGTACTCTGGTTTATTCCGGTGACAGCGAATACTTTCCCTTGATGGCTGAATTTGCCCGGGGAGCTGATTTGTTTCTCTGTGAGGCCAATCTTCTGGAAGAAACGGAGTGCCACCGTCCACCTAACCATATTTCCGCTTCTCAGGCCGGTTTGCTGGCCGCTTCGGCCGATGTGGGAAGACTGATCTTGACCCATCTTCCTCCGGGTAAAGACACGGCGGAGCTTGCGGAAGATGCGAGAGAACATTTTCCGATTGTAGAGGTGGCCCGGGAAGGGGAACGCTACCGGGTAAGTTGTTAAAACAATAAATTAAAAAACACTACCGGTTACAGGAATAAGCCTTGAAAAAAAATATAGACAATATCTTCAGTTTGTAGGAGGCGGGCTAGTATTTTAAAAAATTAACAACTATTGCAGACAAGCGGCCTATTTCTTGGGCCGCTTGTCTTTCTGAAGGAGGGTTTTCTACCATAACGGTAAGTGCCACCGGGGGTCGATGGGGAAAATAAATTAGGGCCATGTCTCCGATCATTTCCGAAACAGTGCCAACCTTGTTGGCTACTGTAACTCCGTTTCTACCAAGTTCAAGACCGATGCGCTCCTTGTTATCGGTCTGTTCCATCATTTTGATCGCTTTTCGGGTAAGCTGTTCGTTGCAAATCTGCCGGTTCTGTAGAGCGATTAGCATTTTTGTCAGTTCCTTGGCGGTGGACCGGTTGGAGGGTAGGGGAGAGGTAAGATCGTACATTTTACGGGTGGCCCGAGTTTGTTTCAAACCCAGCCGACGGGCCAGATGGGCCACCTGTGCCGGTCTTGCCAGATCCAGCACCATATTGGCGGCGATATTGTCGCTTAAACCGATCATCAGGGAAAGTAACTCCTCCAGGCTATAGGAGCTTCCAGTCGGGGCAAACTGAAGGATGCCGGTGCCGGTTACCGGGGTGCCGCCGGCATATTTTTCCGGTTCGGTCAACGGGTATACCTGCTGCAGTGAAAGGTTCCCTTTTTCAATCTCTTCCAAAGCCGCCAGCAGATAAAGGGTTTTAATTAAACTAGCCGGATAGACCGGTCGGTTTTCCTCCACTCCGATCCACTCTCCGGTAGCAAAATCATAAAGGCATAGCCTTATGGCAAATGGGCTATGTTCGATTTCCTGCAGAAGGGCCGGTTTTAGCTGCTCGAAACCCCTGCGGCTATGGTATTCGGCCATATTCCTCCCTAAATATTCCCCCGTCCGGACTGCCCAGGCAGCCGGTGTTTCCCAGAAAACCACCGGCAGCGTAGTAATCAGGGCCAACAAAAGGGCGAAAAGCTTGAAAGAAGGTTTTTTCATATATATTCCAAAGCTACCTTTCTTACAACCCTCAAGAAAATAAAAAAACCCTTGTTCTTTGAGGTTAACATAATATCTCAGAGAAAGGAAGTGCCATAAAATGCTGATTTAGGGTTTAAACCTTTTCGGTTAGTAAACTAACTATAACAAAATATTAAAATACAACATAGGTAAATTTTTTGATAAAACAAGAGTAAAGGGAAAAAACCGGAGGTGAAGAAATATTAGTATAATCACTGTTTTTTGCAAAACATATTTTATCAAGGAGGAGATGTGGCGGTGAGCCGGGTATTGTCCAGAGATGAAATGGAAGATTTACTCCACCAGGAGAAAGCCGGCCGGTTGGGCCTTTCTTACCAGGATAACCCCTATGTGATTCCCTTATGTTTTGTTTACCACCAAGAAGCTCTTTTTTTCCATTGCTCTCTAAAGGGGAAAAAGATGGACTACCTTCGGGGCAACTGCAGGGCCTGTTTTCAGGTAGACCAGGTGGGAGAAATAATATCCACGGAGAAGCCCTGTAAATTTAACCTTAATTTCCGGAGTGTTTTGGTAGAAGGGGCTGTCTCCATAGTAACCCGGGATGAAGAAAAACTTTTAGCCTTGCAGCAGCTGATAAAAAAATTTGCCGGGTCGGAGATTGCCGATCGGTTAACCCCGAAAGATCTGCGAAAGGTGCAGGTGCTGAAATTAACTATCCAGAGTCTTAGCGGGCGCGCGGTAGAGTAAAAGGACAGAAACAAATAACGAGATACGGACAACAGGGTATACGGATAATGTAATTATCCTCTAAGGGCAGGCGGCCGTCCGCCCTTAGAGGATACACTGGCATTTTCACCAACACCTCCTGTCTCCTGTCCCTGCTTCCGGCTAGCGATTGCTGCTTGGGGACAATCTTGGTATAATGGCTTTGTTTCTAGCGATCGGAAGATTTTCTCATTTTCCATAAAAAACGTGGGGCAAGAGGTGACCGATGACTGATCCCCGCCTATTGCTAAGGACTTTGCCGCCGGTAGACCGGATTATAAAGGAATCCCCGCTTCCCGAAATGCTGGCGGAATATCCCCGCCCGCTGGTGGTGGAGGCGGTTCAACAGGTAGTAAAATTCTATCGCCTGAAGATTGAAAGCGCTGCCAGTGGGTTAACGGAGAAAGATCTGGCTGTTTCTGCACTGGCTCAACAAGCTGCCCAGAAAATTAAAAAGTGGTTTGAACCAAGCCTGCGTCCGGTGATCAATGCTACCGGCATCATCTTGCATACCAATCTGGGACGTTCTCCCCTGCCTGCAGCGTCCATAAAATCAATTACTGAAGTGGCTTCCGGGTACTGCAATTTAGAGTATTCTTTGGATAGCGGAGGGAGGGGCTCTCGTCAGGAACACCTGGAAGATCTGCTCTGCCGCTTAACCGGGGCTGAGGCGGCGCTGGTGGTGAATAACAATGCCGCCGCAGTGCTCCTGAGCCTTCATGCCTTGGCGGTTGATAAGGAAGTCATAGTTTCCCGCGGCCAATTGGTGGAAATCGGTGGTTCGTTCCGGTTGCCGGAGGTGCTGAAATTCAGCGGCGCGGTGTTGGTGGAGGTCGGAACCACCAATAAAGTTTATAGTGATGATTATGAGGAGGCTATCGGTGAGCGCACGGCGGTGCTCCTCAAGGTTCACCCCAGCAATTACCGGATTGTCGGGTTCACCTCCGAGGTGGGATCCGCTGAACTGGCTTCGTTGGCCCATGATCGGGGTTTGCTGTTTATCGAGGATTTAGGCAGCGGGGCCTTGCTTGATTTAACCCGGTACAATCTGGAGCCGGAGCCTACGGTTAAAGCGAGCGTTACCGCCGGAGCGGATCTGGTTACATTTAGTGGTGACAAGTTGCTGGGGGGACCTCAATCAGGGATCATTGTCGGCCGGCGCCAACTGGTAGAACGGCTTCGTCGACACCAGTTGGCCCGGGCACTCAGGGTAGATAAGCTGACCGTGGCCGCCCTGGAATCCACCTTGAAAATTTATCTTGATGAACAACGGGTTTACCGGGAAATACCTGTATGGAGGATGATTGCCGCCGGCCTCGATGAACTGTTGCCGCGGGCGGAGGCCCTGGCCCGCCGGATTGAATCGCTACCGGGTATTCGGGCAGCGGTAGAAGTAATCACGGGGAGCTCCAAGCTGGGAGGAGGAGCCTTGCCGCTGCAAAAGCTTCCAACTTACCTGGTAGCGATCTCTCTTTCCGGGATGGATGCCGCCTTCTTGGAAAAGCGGCTCCGTCAGAACAAACCGCCGGTGGTTGCCCGGGTTCAACAAGATCGTCTGTTACTGGATTTGCGAACGATTTTTCCGGAAGAGGAATGCCTCCTGGTGAAAGCCGTGCAGGCGGTGGCTGAAAAACAGGCACCGGCCTGATCAGGCAGCCGGAAAGGCGATAGCTTAATAATTTAAAGGCAATTTTAAGGAACCGGGACCGGAGTACAGGGAGGCGAATGTTTGAAACACCTGATCATTGGTACCGCCGGGCATGTGGACCACGGCAAATCAGCCTTAATAAGGGCCCTTACCGGTATTGATACCGATCGCTTACAAGAAGAGAAAAAGCGGGGTATTTCCATCGACCTGGGTTTTGCCCCTTTTAGCCTTCCCGGGGGGCGACTGGCGGGAGTGGTGGATGTGCCGGGCCACGAGCGCTTTATCCATAATATGCTGGCCGGGGCCGGGGGTATGGATCTGGTACTGCTGGTGGTGGATGCCACCGAAGGTGTCATGCCTCAAACAAGGGAGCATTTGCAGATCCTGGAGTTGCTCCATATCCCCCGGGGAATTGTAGTCATTAACAAGATCGATCTGGTAGAAGAGGAGTGGCGAGAACTGGTAGAGGAAGAGGTCCGGGAAAAATTTGCCGGGACCTTTCTGGAGAAGGCCCCGTTATGTGCGGTGTCGGCGATAACCGGAGAGGGGATAGAAGATCTCAAGCAGCTAATTGACCGCATCACAGCTGAGATCCCGCCCCGGGACACCCGGGTCCCGTTCAGGATGCCCTTGGACCGATCTTTTAGTTCTCCTGGTTTTGGAACTATCGTTACCGGAACGCTAATTCAAGGGTTAGTCCGGGCAGGCGATATTGTGGAGATAGTTCCTCCCATGACCGCTGCCCGGGTCCGCAGCATCCAGGTCCATGGCCGCAACTGCGAAGAGGCATCAGCCGGCCAGCGCGTAGCCCTGAACCTCTCGGGCCTGGAAAAGGAACAGGCTTTACGGGGCGCCGTGGTCTGTGCACCGGGATACTACCGGCCTACTACCCTGGTGGATGCCTCGATCCGGCTCCTGAACGATGCTTCCCGGCCTATAAAGAATTTGGATCCGGTTCATTTTTATTTGGGCACCGCCCGGTTAGTGGCCCGCCTGCTATTGCTGGATCGGGATGAGTTGTTACCGGGAGAAGCAGGTTTTGTCCAGTGCCGTTTGGAACGTCCCCTGGCGGCGGAGCGCCGCGACCGCTTTATTATCCGCTCCTATTCGCCGGTAACCACCATCGGCGGTGGAATTGTTTTGGATCCTTTCCCGGAGAGGCACCGGCGTTTTAAAACATCCGTGCTCAACCGGTTGGCTGTTCAGGAACAGGGGTTGGAAGGGGATCACAGCTTTGTCCTTTCCCAAATAGACAAACTTAATATAGCGGATTTTGGCCGCCTCGAAAAAGCCACCCGCCTTCCTGTTTCCGTTCTGGAATCAATTATAAAGGCGATGGAGCTCACTGAACAGGTAATCATGGTCGGGGAAAGTGTTATCGGGGCCGATACTTATCGCCGCTGGACAGAGCGGATCAATTCGGAACTGGAACGTTTTCATGAGGCTTACCCCTTGCTGCCGGGGATTTCTCGAGCTCGTTTAAAGACGGTATTGCCTGCCTCCATTTCGACTAAAGAGTATGAGGATTTTCTGGAAGCTCTTGCCAACCGGAATGAACTGTGGGTGCAGGGCGATCTGGTTAAAAAATTTAGCTTTGTCCCTCGGATTTCCCCCGCCGACCGGGACAAACTAGAACAAATTACCGGAATCTATCGGCAGGCCGGCTGGACTCCTCCTGCACTGAAAGAGACGCTGACGGCGTGCGGGGTGGATCCCCTCCGCCGGGACGAATATGAAACCCATCTATTATATTCCGGAGAGTTGGTAAAAATATCGGAGGAATTTTATTTCCACCGGGATATCTACCGGGAAGCGGTTGATATTTTGAACCGTCATTTTAAAAATTCACCTACCCTGACCCTGGCCCAATTTCGCGACCTTACCGGTAGCTCCCGAAAAATTGTTCAACCGCTGTTGGAGTATTTCGATCGTAAAAAAATTACCAAGCGGGTGGGCGATCACCGGGTGGCGATCGACTAGGTGCCGGTCAGAGTACTGTCAACTAGGTATGATCTGTGTTTTAAATCCCCCCGAACCTTACCAAAAGGGGGTGCGTGGAAATCCCCCCTATCCCCCCTTTTTTAAAGGGGGGAAAAGCGAATAAGGACCAGATAGTACTCCTTTTAAGGGGAGGGAGCTGAAAAAATACCAAAAGTCCCCCTTTTTTAAAGGGGGATTTAGGGGGATTTGTTTATGGAGGTGAATGTAATGGCTGAACAAAAGATAAGACTTACCGAGCTTTCTTCCAGTGCCGGGTGAGCGGCTAAAGTGGGCCCGGAGGCCCTGGCACAGGTTCTGTGCCATCTTCCTTTATCCCGAGATCCGGCTTTTTTAAACCGGGATCAACATTTTCCGGATGCCGGGATCTATCAAATATCCGAGCAGACTGCTCTTGTCCAGACGGTCGATTTTTTTACACCGGTGGTCAATGATCCCTACCTGTTCGGCCAAATTGCCGCTGCCAACGCTTTAAGCGATATTTATGCGGCCGGTGGAAGACCGATTACTGCCTTGAATATCATTTGTTTTCCCTGTCATAAACTTCCCCTGGAAATAATGGCGGAAATACTGCGGGGGGGGGCCGATAAGGTGCAGGAGGCCGGGGCGGTAGTGGTCGGCGGGCACAGCATAGAAGACAGCGAGCCCAAATACGGACTGGCGGTAACCGGCCTGATCCCCACCGACACCCTTAGATTAAAAAATCAGGCTCGCCCGGGGGATTGCCTGGTCCTGACCAAGCCGTTGGGCACCGGTATATTGACCACTGCGTTAAAAGCGGGAGTGGTAACTGAGTCGGAAATAGCTGAAACCCTGCAAGGGATGTCTACCTTGAATGCCGCTGCCGCAGAAGCCTTTGCGGAGGCCAATGTATCGGCTTGTACAGATATTACCGGATTTGGCCTGTTGGGTCACCTGCACGAGATGGTTGTTTCGGCCGGCGCGGGTGCTCACCTGAATATAGACGGTATAGGTTATTATTCCGGGGCCCTGGAAATGGCGGATCAAGGTTTTATCCCCGGCGGGGCATACCGTAACCGGGATTATTACCGGCCATCGGTACTGGTAGAAAAGAAAAATTTGGGGGAGCAGTTGCTATTGTTGGCTGCTCCCGAAACTTCCGGCGGTTTGCTGATGGCTGTAGTTCCAGAAGATCTGTCAAAATTGCTGGTAAGCCTGTCGAAGAAAAAGGTAAATGCTCAACATATTGGAGAGATTACCGCTCAGCCCGAGGGCAAAATTACCTTAGTTTAAATAGCCTTTCATTATTTTCAAGATCAGTTTATCCAGTTGTTGGCTTATCCGGCGCGTTTCCCGGCTGTTAATGTTCTCAGAAGCAGAAGCACTGGAACGGTGCATCTGCTCTCTGAGTATTTCGATCTTTTTATACAGTTCGGTTCTCAGTTTGATATTTTCCATGGTTGCGGCTCCCCATTATCTTAAAATAAGATTATTATCATTATTATTCGACATGAAGAGGGGAACTCCTTTTTTTGCCAAGAATAATCTTACATATTTATTATAATCTTCCAGATTAAGCTCAGACAAACAATTAATTATATAGGCAATGCAGGAAATATACTGTATCCGGCGAAAATTACATCATGACTAAATATTGGAGGCGCTTTTCCAAACAAAAAGGAGGGTAGAGACACATACCTTTATAGGTGCAGGCGACTATTTTTTGTACATTTTGTCGGCTAGAAAATCTGCTTGCGGGGTATGATGATGACTACTGAAGATCTTAGCTTTACTGAAAAGTTTGACCTGTTGGGCTGTATCCAATGCGGGCGATGTACCGGAGGTTGCCCGGTAACGGTACGCAGCAATCTCAATGTTCGCCGTTTTGTCTATGACGCTTATTTCCAGGAAAAGCTTGAAGAGTTATCCAAACTGGCGGAAGTCTGGGACTGCACTGCCTGCCATACCTGTGCGGTGCGCTGTCCCAAAGGGTTAAAACCACTTGAAGTGTTACTGGGGTTGCGCTCGCTGATGGTGGAAAGCGGCAAGATTCAACCTACGGTGAGGGACGCCCTGGAGAGCGTGTTTCTGGAAGGTAACCCCTGGGGGAAATCAAAAGCTACCCGCTATGACTGGATGAAAGGCCTGGATGTTAAAATCGCCCAACCCGGGCAAGAGGTGGAGAGCCTATTTTTTACCTGTTGCACTATCTGTTATGATCCTAAAGTTCAGGTAATTGCCCGTTCCCTGGTCCGGCTATTAAACCGTATGGAAGTAAATTATGGTTTTATAGGTGAAGGGGAATCCTGTTGTGGCAATGAGGTGTTGTGTCTAGGCGAGGATTATTTGTTTGAAGAAATAGTTGAGAGCAATACAGAGTTCTTAAACCGGTTTAATACCAAAAGACTGGTTACTTTATCTCCCCACTGTCTGACCGCTTTTAAAAGCTATTACCCCGGGCTAAAAATGCCGGTAATTCACTATACTGAACTGTTGAGCGGCATGCTGGATAGCCTTAAGCCCTTGTTCAAAAACGAGCTCTCAGGACGGGTAATATTCCATGATCCCTGCTATCTGGGCAAACAGAATTTGATATTTGAACCGCCCCGGAATTTGTTGAGAGCCTTGAAGGGAGTGGAGCTGTTGGAATTTAATCGCTCCCGAGAACGCAGCTTGTGTTGCGAGGGGGGCGGCGGGAAAATGTGGGTAGAAACAGAGTCAACTCAGGAAAGACTGGCAGAAACCCGGATAAAAGATGCTCGGGATCTGGGGGCCGGGGTAGTGGCGGTAGCCTGCCCCTTTTGTGTGTTAACTTTGGATGATGCGGTTAAAGCCTTGGGATGTGAAGAGGAGATGCGGGTAGCCGAAATTACGGAACTATTGAATGAGGTAACTGAAGAGCAGATTGAAGGTTGATTCCAAAAAACCGGCCTGTGATTCAAGACAGATCGGCCCATCCGTGGGTTTCAAAACTCAAAAGTCGAATGTTTAAGATTCAAAGGAGGTGGACTTATTTATGAAGATATTTGCCTGCATTAAGTATGTACCGGATACCTCGGAAGCCGAGATTAAGGTAAATGCCGGGGGCACGGCGGTAGACAGCAGCCGATTTTCATTTGATATCAACGATGCCGACAACTATGCCGTGGAGGAGGCAATCTTAATCAAGGAGGCGCAGGGGGGCACGGTAACCATGGTATCTATCGGCCCCAAAGAGTCCGAGGTGATGATCCGTATGGCCCTGGCCAAGGGCGGGGATAATGCTATCCGGATTGAAGATCCCCGGTTGGCGGATTATGATCCCCTGATGGTGGCCAAGGTGCTGGCAGGGGCCATCAAAGGGCAGGAATTTGACCTGGTGTTTACCGGTTGCATGGCCAATGATGACGGGTACACTTCTACCGGGGTGGCCCTGGCGGAGGAATTGGGTGTCTCCCACGCGGCCATGGTAAAAAAGCTGGAGGTACTTGGGGAGGGAAAGGTTAAGGTTCACCGGGAACTGGAGGGCGGCCTGATGGAAGTGGTGGAGGTGGATACCCCGGTGGTAATCACCATTCAAACCGGGATTAATGAGCCCCGCTACGCTCCCATCCGCGGGATTCGACAGGCTCAACAGAAAGAACTGAAAGTGGTGAACCTGGATGATCTGGGTATACCTGCCGATCAGGTAGATGCCTCTGCTTCCAAAATCGTGTTAGAAAAACTATATATCCCCGAAGTGGTTTCTCAGGCCGAGGTTATTGAGGGGGATGTGGATCAGAAAGCCGAAAAGCTGGCTACCATCCTGGTTAAAGGAGGGCTGGTATAAATGGGAGATGTACTTTTGCTGGCGGAACACCGCCAATCAGAGATGCGTGAAATTACTTACGAGATGCTGGGGATTGCCTCCAGGCTAGCCGGCCGGCTGGGCGGCCAGGCGATAGCGCTGCTTGTAGGCAGCTCTTTAGACGATCTGGCCGGCAATATTGCCTCTTATGGAATAAAAGTAATGGCAGTCGATCACCCGATACTGGAGCACTATAATTCCGATAAATATCAAAAAGTTATTTCTGTTATTATTGATAGGTTGAAGCCGAAACTGGTGATGATCGGCCATACTTCTCAAGGGGTGGATCTGGCCCCCGCTCTGGCGGTGGAAAAAGATTTGCCTTTTGTGCCCGATGTAATTGACCTGCAGGTGGAAGGGGAAATTTTGAAGGTCACCCGCCAGCTTTATTCCGGCAAGGTTAACGCTCAGTTCGCCTTCAAACCAGCTCCTACTTACCTGATCACCGTGCGGGAGGCGGCGGTTGAGGCCCCCGGACCCGGCGGTACCGGCAGCGTGGAAAAAATTGATTCGCCGTTAACTGAAGACTTGCCTTATCGTAAATTCGGTGGCTATATTGAAGCCGAGGTCGGAGAGGTGGATATCACTCAATCCGAGGTGTTGGTGGCGATCGGACGGGGCTTACGGGAAGATAAAAACCTGCCCCTGGCCGAAGAGCTGGCCAAAGCAATAAAAGGCGATATCTGCGGCTCCCGGGCGGCCACTGATGCCGGCTGGCTGACCAGTGATCGCCAGGTAGGCACCTCCGGGAAAACGGTCAAACCAAAACTATACATAGCCTTGGGGATCTCTGGAGCGTTTCAGCATATTGCGGGGATAAAAGGAGCTAAAACGATTGTGGCGGTTAACAAAGACCCGGAGGCACCGATATTTACCGTTGCTCACTATGCCATAGTAGACGATCTGCTTAAAATTGTCCCCAAGCTTTCCGAAAAACTGAAAGAACTAAAGGGGTAGAAGGCAAGCAGGCCAACCCTTTGGGAGGCGGAAATGGATGTATGCAAAACCTAAGATAGGAGTATATGTCTGCCATTGCGGAATAAATATTGCTTCTACGGTGGATGTAGAAGCGGTGGCGGAATTTGCCGGCAACCTGCCCCTGGTGAAAGTCTCCCGACACTATTCATATATGTGTTCTGATCCCGGCCAGATGCTGATTAAAAATGATATTTTGGAACAGGAAATAAACCGGGTGGTGGTGGCTTCCTGTTCTCCACGCATGCATGAACCGACCTTCAGAAAAGCCTTACAGGAAGCCGGGCTGAACCCGTTTTTCCTGGAGATGGCCAATATAAGGGAGCAGTGTTCCTGGGTTCACCAGGACCGGAAACAGGCAACCGCCAAGGCTAAAAAACTGGTGGCGGCGGCGGTGGCCAAGGTAGGACTGTTGGAACCTCTTGAACCCCAGGAGGCGAGGGCAGAACCGGCGGCGCTGATAATCGGAGGGGGGATCGCCGGTATCCAGTCGGCGCTGGATATCGCTGAGGCCGGATTTAAAGTTTACCTGGTGGAACAGACTCCTACCCTGGGAGGACGGATGGCTCAACTGGACAAAACTTTTCCCACCCTGGACTGTTCGGCCTGTATTTTAACCCCCAAGATGGTGGATGTCGCCGGGCATCCCAACATCGAATTGCTGACCTATTCGCAGGTAGAACGGGTAGACGGGTATATCGGCAACTTCGAAATAACAGTACGCAAAAAAGCACGCTACGTGGATATGGATAAGTGTACCGGCTGCGGAATCTGTGCCCAGGAGTGCCGGGTAGCGAACCGTATCTGGAGTGAGTTTGAACAGGGTCTGGGGAAGCGCTCGGCAATTTACCTGCCTTTTCCTCAGGCGGTGCCGGCCAAGTACACCATCGATCCCGAGGCCTGTCTCTATCTGACCAGGGGAAAATGCGGTAAGGGACCCCGCTGCGTCGAGGCCTGCTTGCCTGGGGCAATTAACTTTGAACAGAAGGACCAGGTGATCAAATTCAAGGTGGGCTCGATCATAGTGGCTACCGGGTTTGATGTATTTGAGGCCCACCGCAAGCCGGAGTATGGGTATTCGGATTACCCAAATGTGATTACCAGTATGGAAATGGAGCGCCTGGTATCCGCCTCCGGGCCTACCGGGGGGAAGATCGTGATCGGTAGCGGGGATCAGGCGGTGATTCCCAAGAAGGTGGCATTTATCCAGTGTGTGGGCTCCCGGGATAAAAGCACAGGCAATGAATACTGTTCCCGGGTCTGTTGCATGTATACCGCCAAACAGGCCCACCTGGTAAAAGAGAAAATCCCGGAGGCCGAGGTCCGGGTTTACTATATGGACGTGCGGGCTTTTGGCAAAGGGTTCGAGGAATTTTATGATCGGGTGCGCCGGGAAGGAGTCCGTTATATTCGCGGCAACCCCTCAGAGATATTCAAGCGGGGAGATAAACTGATAATTAAGGTTGAAGATACTCTCACCGCCACTCCCCTGGAGGAGGAGGCTGATCTGGTAGTGCTGGCGGTAGGGCTGGAACCTAGAAAAGATTCCCGCCGGATAAGCGAGTTGCTGCGCCTATCTGTATCGCCGGACAGGTTTTTCCTGGAGGCTCACCCCAAACTCCGACCGGTGGATACGGCTACCGACGGAATTTTTCTGGCCGGCTGCTGCCAGGGGCCTAAAGATATTCCCGACACGGTGGCCCAGGCCAAGGGGGCAGCCTCGTCGGCGATGATCCCTCTTTCATCAGGAAAGGTGAAAATCGGGGCCCAGGTTGCAGAGGTAAACGAATCCACCTGCCGGGGCTGTGGCTACTGTGTGGAGATTTGTCCATACAGTGCAGTGGAGCTGGTGGAGATAAACCGGTTTGGACACCAGGTAAAGGTAGCCCGGGTAAACGAAGCTTTATGCAAGGGTTGCGGCTCTTGTTCCGCCGGCTGTTATTCCGACTCCATACAGCCCAAATCGTTCCGGGACAGTCAAATATTACCTCAAATAGCAGTACTGGGGGGCAGAGCATGAGTGAACAGTTTGAACCAAATATTGTGGCTTTTTTATGTAACTGGTGTTCATATGCCGGGGCGGATCTGGCTGGAACCAGCCGGGTGCAATACCCGGCCAACATTCACGTGATCCGGGTGATGTGTTCAGGAAGGGTTAACCCGCTGTATGTGGTAAATGCTTTGCAACAGGGCGCGGACGGAGTGTTAATCTCCGGCTGTCATCCCGGGGACTGCCATTACATGGAAGGCAATCTGTATACCCGCCGGCGCCTGGGGATATTAAAAGAGCTGTTGTCATTTATAGGGATTGACCCCCGACGGTTTAATGTCAGCTGGGTTTCCGCCTCCGAGGGGAACAAATGGAAGGAAGTAGTCCAGAAAGCAGTAGATGATGCCAGGGAAGCCGGGCCTTTTAACGGATTCAGGCGACGCCGGATCGGCTGGTAGGAGGTAGAAAGATGGAAATTAATGAACTAAGGCAGACCGCGGCAGAAATACTTTCCCGGGATGATGTTAAATACCTTTTTGGATGGCAGCAGGGGAGCTTCGGCTACCGGGTATCACCCGTTTTAATAAAAGAGGCTGCCGGGGCGGAAAAACTGATATTTTCACCTCTCTGTACCTCTAATTTAGCGGCTTATTTGATCAAAACGGAAAAACTGCCTTTACCGAGGGGCCAGGAGCCCGATAATCGAAAGATAGCCCTGATGGTCAAGGGGTGTGACAGCCGGGCGGTGGTCCAGTTGTTGGTGGAAAAGGGGGTGGAGAGGGACCAGTTGATAATATTGGGTTGTCCCTGCCCGGGAGTGGTGGATCTACACCGGTTACAAGAGAAATATCCTGAGCCGGCTGCTCCGGCAGAGATGACCTGGCAGAAAGGGGATTTTCTGTTGCGCACAAATGGACAGAAGATCTTGATCCCCCGGGAAGAGGTGCTGGCAGAAAAGTGCCGGCTATGCCGTTATCCAAACCCGGTAATCAGCGACCTGACCATTGGAGAAACCGTCGAATCCTGGGAATCCGCTATCGATCAGGGGGTGGAGGAACTGGAAAAGACGGGTTTAGACCAGAGATGGGATTTCTGGGAGAAGGAATTTTCCAATTGCCTGCGTTGTTATGCCTGTCGCCAGGCCTGTCCGCTGTGTTACTGTGAGGATTGTATTTTGGATCGGCTTAACCCTACTTGGATTAGCCGGGCAGTTAACTTCTCAGAAAATACTGCCTTTAACCTGGCCCGGGCATTTCATCTGGCGGGGCGTTGTGTAGAATGTGGAGAGTGTGAGCGGGTATGCCCGGCCCGGATCCCGCTGGGTCGCCTAAACCGAAAACTTAGCCGGGAGGTTCGTCAAAAATTTGGTTATGAGGCCGGAGTGGATCCGGAAGCCAAACCTTTCCTGGCCGCTTTTCGCCCTGACGATCCGGAGGAGTTTATTTTATAATGGGGGTGGAACCGGCTATGTTGTTGGATAAAGATAAATGGCCTGATTTTGTAGCGAAGCTGGCCCGCCGGAACCTGCAAGTGCCGGTAGAAAAGCAGGGTGTGATCAAATTTGCACCTCTGCCCAAGGGTCCGGCCCCAATCCTGGAGCGCAGCGGCAATACCACTATCCCGCCTAAAGCACACTTTTTCCCCCAGACCGAAACATTGTACCGGTTTCAACCGGGAAATTTCAAAATGGAGATCCCTCCGCTTGAAGAAGAATCGGTGCTGTTGGGGATTCGTCCCTGCGATGCTCGTGCTATATCCATTGTAGAGCGATTGTTCGGAGGGGAAATTGACGATCCTTATTTTCGCCGACGCCGGGAACTGGTAACCCTGGTAGGGGTGGCCTGCCGGGAACCGGGAATAAACTGTTTTTGCACCTCGGTAGGTGGGGGGCCTGCTTCTACAGAAGGGTTGGATCTGTTGATAGTGGATTTAGATGATAGCTATTTTTTACAGGCAGTTACCGTAAAAGGCGAAGCGCTGATAGAAGCCGCCCGGCATCTGCTGCAGGAGGCGTCGAAAGCAGCCCTTGACCGGAAAGATCAGGTTGTCAAACAATCTTCCGAAAAAATAAAGCGCTTTATAAACGTGGAGGAGATTCCGCAGGGCCTCCCCACTTTGTGGGAAGACCCACTATGGCAGGATACGGCATCGGCCTGCCTGGGATGCGGGATCTGTACCTATCTGTGTCCTACCTGCCATTGTTTTGATATTCAGGATGAACAGGAAGGCGGGGGGGGACGGCGTTACCGCAACTGGGATTCTTGCATGTACGGCGAATACAGCCTTCATGCTTCAGGGCATAATCCCCGCCCCACCCGCAGGGAACGCACCCGTAACCGAATCAATCATAAATACAACTATTTCGTACAAAAATTTGGAATAATTGCCTGCGTGGGGTGCGGGCGGTGTATAAATCTTTGCCCGGCGAATATAGATCTGCTGGAAGTGCTGGGGCTGGTTAAGGAGGCACTGCGAAGATGAACCGAAATCCTTATATGCCGCATATGGCCACGGTGGAGGAAGTCTGGATGGAGACCGGTGGCGATCGCTGTATAAAAACATTTCGAGTAGTGTTTGAAGATGAGGAGGTTAAAAAAAATTGGACTCACCGCCCCGGGCAGTGTGCAATGATCGGAGTGCTGGGGGTTGGGGAAAGTATGATCTCTATTTCTAGTTCACCTACCGAATCAGGTTTTTTAAGATTCTCTGTGATGAGGACCGGCAAAGTAACCGGAGCGTTGCACCGGCTGGAATCCGGTGACAAGATGACTGTTCGAGGCCCCTACGGGAACAGTTTTCCGGTAGATGACTGGAAAGGAAAAAATATATTAACTGTGGGGGGAGGGATCGGTCAGGCCCCTCTGCGCCCGGTGGTGGAGTATATTAAATACCACCGGGAAGATTACGGCAACCTGATCCTTATTTATGGGGCTCGCAGTTCGGGGGATCTCTGTTTTAAACCGGAATTTAAGGAGATGGCCTCTTGTGACAAAATCAGTTGCCATCTGTCCATAGACCTGTCCGAAGAAGGATGGGAACATTATGTGGGTTTTGTGCCCTCCCTATTGATGGAGGTAAGCCCCTCTCCGGAAAATACCATTGCCATCACCTGCGGGCCGCCGGTAATGATCCGATTTGTTCTGGAGAACCTCAAACGGTTAGGCTTTGCCGATGATCAGATCTATACCACATTGGAGAACCGGATGAAGTGCGGTATTGGAAAATGCGGCCGTTGCAACGCCGGCCCGCTTTATGTCTGTCAGGACGGCCCGGTGTTTAGCTATATGCAGTTAAAACATGTTCCGGAGGCATTTGCCTGACAACTTAACGGAGGGACGGTTCTCTTGTTTTGTGTTGAAAGAACGGGGAGAGTAGTAGTGCTCCCTTAAGGGTGCACTATGGTCTTGGCAGTTTGAAAATAAATAACATCTACCCTTCTTCCGGTCGTTTGTAGAAAAAACCGGATCGTACGACACCAGGGAACCGCCTCCTTGGGTTGATGAAAGGAGGTGGTTCCACGTTTCTTTACCCGGTTGAATGGGTATGTTAATATTAGACATAAGGTATTCAAGGAGCAGCAGCTATGGATCGGGTGGGAACAGTAATTGAGGTTAAACCGAGGTCGGCGGTAGTCAGGTTGAGGAGACACTTGACCTGCGAGCGCTGTGGACGTTGCGGGGGAATTCTGGGTGGGCCGGATCAGCGGGATCACCTGGTGGAGGTGTTAAACCCCATCAACGCCCGGGTAGGGCAGAAAGTGCTAATTATCGCCGATGATCGGAAAGTGGTATTCGTATCGTTTATGCTTTATCTGGTTCCGTTAATAGCGCTGGTGGGGGGAATATTTTTGTGGATCTATATCTCTCCCCGCCTGGGATTTCGGGAGGGGTCTGAGTTGCCGGCGGTAGCGCTAGGCATGGCTTTGATGGGTCTTGTATATGTGGCCCTTCGCCACTGGGACAACCGCATCAAGGATAACCCCCGGTACAAGCCAGTAATTGCCGAACTGGTGAAAGAGCTGGAAGAAAAGTCAGCCGACCGACCCTAACAAAAGCATTTTTCCCCCTTGCTGGACAAACCGATTACATGATACAATACAAAAAATTTACTACTAGATTAAAACCTCATCTTTTTTCAGGTGGGGTAGAGGCGCGGTTTCCAACAGTAACCACCGGGAGGAGCAGGGATCCGAGGACCGGCGGGGAAAGGGGAGACTGCCGAAGCCTTTGGGGACCCCCCTGAATCCGAGGGTTGGGACGTCAGTGAATAACTGGCGGACTGTCATTGGGAGCAACCCGTATCCCGGTGGAGAGCTATCTCACAATTTACCAGAGGTTATCCGGTACAGGATGACAGCTAACAAACGGGTTAGCTTTTTTCTTTATCAGGGGATATTGAAGGGGGAACAGATATGTATATGCCTGGATCTATGACTATTAATAACAGGGGGCACCTGGCAATTGGGGAATTGGATCTGCCAGAGCTGGCCCAAAAATATGGAACACCGGTGTATGTGTATGATGAGGCGTTGATCCGCAAACGCTGTCGTGAGTACCAGGAGGCGCTTGAACAGCATTATCCGCATGGAAAGGCTATATTTGCCGGAAAGGCTTTTTTAACTCTGGCCATGTGCCGTCTGCTTATGCAGGAGGAATTGGGCCTGGATGTGGTCTCCGAGGGAGAGCTGTATACCGCTGCCCGAGCCGGATTTCCCATGGAGCAGGTATATTTTCATGGTAACAACAAGGACCCTGCCGAGTTGAAAATGGCGGTAGAGTTAGGAGTGGGCCGGGTAGTAGTGGATAGTATTATGGAGTTGGAGCGGTTAGGGCAGGAAGCTTCTCGTCAGCGCAAAACGGTAGGGATCTTACTACGGGTGAGACCAGGAATATCTGCGGACACCCACCGCTATGTCCAGACCGGGCAGGAGGATTCAAAATTTGGGTTGGGGATATCCGATGGACAGGCCTTAGCGGCGACTAAAAAGGCCTTAAAAATGCCTCGCTTGAAGCTGATGGGTTTGCATTGTCACATTGGCTCGCAAATACTGGATCTCAGCCCGTATAAACTGGCGGCGGAAATTATGATGGGTTTGCGGGAGGAAATCCGCCTTAAAACCGGGATCCTTCTTCCAGAGTTGGATCTGGGAGGCGGCCTGGGAATCCGTTATACCAATCGAGATAACCCGGCGGAGGTGTCCGACCTGGTGCTGCTGTTGGCAGAAGCGATTAAGATTAAAACTGAACAATACGGTTGCCCTCTTCCCAGATTGTCTCTGGAGCCGGGACGCTCTATCGTGGGGGAAGCGGGAATAACCTTGTATACGGTGGGAACGATTAAAGATGTTCCCGGCATCCGCCGTTACGTATCCGTAGATGGAGGAATGAGCGATAACCTGCGCTGTGCTCTTTATGGAGCCGGTTACGATGCGCTGCTGGCCAACCGGCCGCTGGAACCCGCGGAAGAGCTGGTTACCGTGGCCGGGAAAGCCTGTGAATCGGGAGATATCCTGATCCATGATTTAAAGCTTCCTTTTCCCCGCCCCGGCGATATTCTGGCGGTGTTTAGCACGGGAGCCTATCATTTTTCCATGTATAGCCAGTACAACCGCCATCTCCGACCGCCGGTGGTGTTTGTCAACGGTGAGCTGGCGGAGCTGGTGGTCAGGAGAGAGCCCCTGGAAGATTTGACCCGCTTGGAGCTAATACCTCCTCATCTACAAAAATTACCCGGTTTTAAAATAGCCGAGGAGTTGGAGGGCAGTGCGTGAGATGCAGCGGGATAAAATAAAATTTATTAAGATCCATGGTCTAGGCAATGACTTTGTGTTATTCCCCGATTGGGATCCGGGAATTGGGGATCCAGCAAAATTGGCGGTAGGGCTCTGCCACCGGCGATTCGGGATCGGTGCCGATGGGCTAGTGCTGCTTTTGCCCCCGGAGACGGGAGATTGGGCCATGCGGATTTACAATTCCGACGGATCGGAGGCGGAGATGTGTGGAAATGCTCTGCGGTGTGTGGCCAGTTACCTGGTAACCAGTGGCCGGGTGAAAGGGCCGGAAATAACCATAGATACCAGAGCCGGCATTAAGCAGGCCACAGTTCTTTCCGGGGGACAGGTGCGGGTAGACATGGGAGCGCCTATCTTGGATAGCCCGGCTATTCCGGTATCCGGCCCACCGCGTCGGATCGTGGAGGAAGAGATAGAGGTAGCGGGAGATAAATTTAAATTTGCAGCGATAAACATGGGAAATCCCCATTGTGTAATCTTTCTGGAGCCTAACCGGAAAATTGCGGTTTCCCGGCTGGGCCCCCTCCTGGAACGACATCCCCTGTTTCCGCAAAAAGTGAATGTAGAGTTTTGCCGGGTGGAAGGCCCGGATCAGGTCCAGGTCCAGGTTTGGGAACGAGGAGCCGGTGAAACGCTGGCCTGCGGTACCGGTGCCTGCGCATCACTGGTAGCCGGGGTGCTACAGGGCAAACTCCACCGGCAGGCAAGAATAAATTTACCGGGAGGGGTGTTAAGTATTTACTGGTCCCCCGGGGGATCTGTGTTCATGGAAGGGCCGGCCGAAGAGGTGTTTACAGGAGAGGTAAGGCTTAAAGGAGGAGCGCACGGCAATGATTGAATCAGCAGAACGGATTAAACAGCTGCCCCGGTACTTGTTTGCAGAGATCGACCGGAAAATCAGGGAGAAAGTGACAGAGGGGGTAGATGTGATTCGCCTGGGCATCGGTGATCCCGACAGTCCCACTCCCGATTTTATTATTGAGCGAATGCGGGAGGAAGCCGGGCGCCGGGAAAACCATAACTATCCACCCGATGAGGGCCTAACGGAGTTCAGGAAGGCGATCGCCGGTTACTATGCCGAGCGACACCAGGTGGAGTTGGATCCCGAGCGAGAGGTGCTGCCGCTGATCGGCTCCAAGGAAGGGATTGCCCACATTTCGTTTTCTTTTATCAATCCTGGGGATATTAGTCTGGTGCCCGATCCGGGTTATCCGGTATACAGCATCGGCACTCAACTGGCCGGAGGGCAGCCCCATTTTATGCCGCTCACAGAAGAAAATAGTTATCTTCCCCAATTTGATCTGATTCCTGCCGGGGCCAAACTTATGTTCTTAAATTATCCCAACAATCCTACCGGAGCGATGGCCGACCTTGAGTTTTTTCAACAGGCAGTAGAATTTGCCCGCCGATATAATGTTTTGCTCTGCCATGATGCCGCCTACAGCGAACTGGTTTATGATGGGCTGCACCCGCTAAGCCTTCTGGAAGCCAAGGGAGCCAAGCGGGTGGCCATAGAGTTTAACTCATTATCCAAAACATTTAACATGACCGGCTGGCGAATTGGCTATGCAGTAGGTAACGCCGAAGCGCTGGAGGTGCTTGGGCGGTTCAAAACCAATATTGACTCCGGGATGTTTAAGGCCATTCAACACTGTGGGGTTGAGGCACTGACCAATCCCGCCCGGGACAGCTTTATTGATACCCTAAGGGAAACCTATCGGCGGCGTCGGGAAATTGTGATATCTGCCTTGCAGCGATTGGGTTGGCCGCCGCTGTCATCGAGGGGGGCTTTTTATATCTGGGCCCCGGTTCCAGGGGGCTATAGCTCGGAAGAATTCGTGGCCCGGCTCCTGGAGGAAACCGGGGTAGTGGTTACTCCCGGACGGGGTTTTGGTGAGCACGGAGAAGGTTATTTTAGGATTGCTTTAACCGTGGAAGCAAACCGGCTACAGGAGGCAATGGAACGTATGAGCAGCTGTGTTCGCTTTAGGTAACAGACATTTTTTTGAGACCGGGTGCTAAAATAAATGGTAGGAGGGGAAACAGCTTATGGGAAAAAATTATCGGGTGGCGGTAGTGGGAGCTACCGGGATGGTCGGCCAAAAGATGGTGGAAATGCTTTTCAAAAGAAATTTTCCAATGGCTGAGCTGAGGCTGTTGGCTTCTGCCCGCTCAGCCGGCACCAAGGTAAACGTCAATGGCCGAGAATACGTGATTGAGGAAGCCACACCTTCGGCCTTTACAGGGGTAGATTTTGCTTTTTTCAGCGCCGGGGGTGAGATCAGCAGCTTGCTTGCTCCAGAGGCGGTTAAGCGGGGGGCGGTAGTGATTGACAATAGCAATGCTTTCCGGATGGAAGAAGGTATCCCCCTGGTTATTCCAGAGGTGAACCCGCAGGCCGCATTTACCCACGGGGGTTTGATTGCTAATCCCAACTGTTCAACTATCCAGATGGTTATGGCTATCTACCCTTTGCATCGGGCGGCTGGGCTGAAAAGAGTGGTGGCTTCCACCTACCAGGCGGTGTCGGGGGCCGGCAGGGAAGCCTGGAAAGAGCTGGGGAATCAAAGCCGGGCCTGCCTGGCAGGAGAGAAAATAGTAGCCGAACGCATACCTTACAAAGATGCCGGCCGCCATTATCAGATTGCTTTTAATGCCGTTCCCCAACTGGATGTGTTTGCAGAAGACGGTTACACCAAAGAAGAGATGAAGATGGTTTATGAGACCAGGAAGATACTGGGGGAACCCGAACTAAAAGTAACCGCTACCGCGGTGAGGATTCCGGCCTTTAACAGCCACAGTGAGTCACTGAATCTGGAATTTGAGCACCCGCTGTCACCGCAGCAGGCCAGGGAGACTTTGTCTCGGTTCCCGGGCCTGGTGGTAGTGGATGATCCTGCAAATTTCCTTTACCCTACGCCGGTGGAGGCCAGCGGCCGGGATGAGGTGTTTGTGGGCCGGATCCGTTCCGATAATACCGTGCCTTACGGTTTAAACATGTGGGTGGTGTCCGATAATATTCTAAAAGGGGCGGCTACCAATTCCGTACAAATTGCAGAGCTGCTTATAGAATAAATTTTATTAAAGTATTGCCCCTGTTTTTTATTGACAGTTTAAAGGCGGCTAGACTAAAATATTTTAGATAGTGAATTTCAAGGAACGGGAAAAGTAACCGCCGGGGGCGGGTTACAGAGAACCGGGGGAAGGTGCAACCCGGTACCTAAAGCGGCGAAGAATACACCCGGGAGAAGCGAGATCAAACCCTTTAGGCAGTAGATCGCGACGGCGGCTCCACCGTTACAGGGAGCTGTACCAGGGTAGTTGTACCCTGTTACTTAACCGAGGGGAGTTTGTTTTTTAAGCTCAATTAGGGTGGTACCGCGGATATTTACACCGTCCCTTTCAGGGGCGGTGTTTTTACATAAAAAAATTCAGTAAGAATAGTCGAGGAGGATAATAAATATGATTGTCGTAATTAAGCCGGAAACTAGTGAGCAGGCTATTTTGCATATTGAACAAAAACTGAAGAAGATGGGTTACGGCATTCACCGCTCTACCGGTGAGAAGCGCACGGTGCTCGGAGCCATCGGGCAGCGCAGAGAAGACGCGGCTCATGCTTTGGAGGCCATTCCGGAAGTAGAAAAAGTAGTATTTGTAACCCGGCCCTTTAAATTGGTGGGAAGAGAATTTCATCCTGAGAATACGGTGATCCATATTGGTGACTGTTCGGTGGGGGGTAAGGAGATAGTGGTAATGGCCGGGCCCTGCGCTGTGGAAAGTGAGCAGCAGCTGATGAAATCCGCCGATGCGGTGAAAAGTGCCGGTGCTCGGATCCTGAGGGGCGGGGCCTTTAAACCGCGAACCTCTCCCTATAGTTTTCAGGGATTGGAACAGGAAGGCCTGCGATTGCTGAGCCGGGTGCGCGGAAAAACAGGGCTGCTGGTGGTAACCGAGGTGATGGATCAGTTTACAGTAAAACAGGTGGCGGAGTGTGCCGACATATTACAGGTAGGCACCCGGAATATGCAGAACTTCTATCTGCTCAGGGAGTTAAGTAAAATCCGCAAACCGGTTCTGCTGAAGAGAGGAATGTCGGCTACTATTGAGGAATGGCTAATGGCGGCAGAGTATATTATGAGCGGGGGCAATTACCAGGTGATTTTATGTGAACGGGGCATTCGCACCTTTGAGCCCTATACCAGGAACACCTTGGATTTAAGCGCGGTACCGCTGGTAAAAGAATTAAGCCATTTGCCGGTAATTGTTGATCCCAGTCATGGCACCGGTAAGAAAAGTTTGATTCCGGCCATGTGCAAGGCAGCTATTGCTGCCGGGGCGGATGGACTGATGGTGGAGGTTCACCCCTTTCCCCGGGAGGCGTTATCGGACGGCCCGCAATCTTTGAATCGGGATGAATTTTCCAGGTTAATGATAGATTTAAAAGGAGTGGCCGAGGTTGTTGGCAGATCGATTTAAGGGAACGTTTTATGATCGGATAGCCCTGCTGGGGACCGGATTGATCGGAGGAAGTCTGGGCATCAGGTTAAGGGAGCGCCGGTTGGTAAAAGAGGTGGCCGGTTACGATCGTGATCCCAACTTTTTACGGATGGCTCTGGAAAGGGGGGCAATCGATCTAGCTTCATCATCTCCTCAGGAAGCTGTTAGAGGTGCGCAACTGATAATTTTAGCGGTGCCAATCCTCAGCATGGCCGGACTGGTGAAACAGGTGCGTCCGGCCCTGGAGCGCGGGGCGGTGATCAGCGATGTAGGCAGCACCAAGGCCCAGGTGATAGATGAACTGGAACCACTTCTTCCAAAAGAGGTTTATATTATCGGGGGACATCCTATGGCCGGTTCCGAAGAAGCAGGTATAAAGCACGCTGATCCAGCCATGTTGGAAAACGCCATCTACGTTCTTACCCCCTCCGGGGAAAGCCCGCCGGAAGCAGTTGAAAAATTGGTTTCCCTGGTGGAAGCCACCGGCGCTCAACCTTTGATCATGGACCCCGTGGAGCATGATCAGGTGATAGCCCTAGTCAGTCACCTGCCCCACCTTGTAGCCGCTGCTTTGGCCGGCAGTGTTTCAAATTCAGAGAAAATCGAATTGGTTCGCACCTTAGCTGCAGGAGGGTTTAGGGATACTACCCGGATAGCCCTGGGGAATCCGGAAATTTGGCGGGATATCTGTATCAGCAATTCGGCTGCTATTTTGCAGGCTATGACTGGTTTTGAGCAGATGTTTAAGAAGCTATACAAACTGGTGGCCCGGCGAGAGGCAGGACAGGTGGAAGAGGCTTTGGGGCAGGCTCGGGATTTCCGGCGCAGTATCCCCTACCGGGGTCGGGGAATTCTGCCGGAGCTTTACGAACTGGTAGTGCTTGTTCCCGACAATCCGGGGGTGATCGGAGAGCTGGCTACCCTGCTGGGAACAGCGGGGATCAACATCTCCTCAATCGAGATACTGCACGTGCGGGAACTGGAGGGAGGCAGCATCAAGCTGGGGTTCCGGGAGGCTACACCCCGGCAGGCGGCATTGAACCTGCTTCGGGAAAAAGGTTACCGGGCTCATTGTAGAAATTAGCCACCGGCATTAAATTATTTATGTAAAAAGGTTCAAAACAGTGATACCCTAAACATAAACAGGCAGGGGTGAAATTCCCTGCCTGTGACGGATCCCTGTCTTATTTCTCGTCTTGGCATGTACACGGGTGTTTTTTTGTATCTCCGTGGCACTCTTTAATTTGTTCTTCCGAACATCCGCCTGTTTTTGGTTTTTTATCCGGATGTTCACAACCCCGGTCAGACATTAACATCCCTCCTCATTAAATGTTTGGCTGGAGTATATTGGAAATAGGCCTTTCGGTACACAACCATACCACTGATCAGCCAGCCATGAGGAAATTATAACATGCCTGGTATGTGTTGCCAAGGGGGGGGGCAGCGCCCCTAATTTTAGGTATATAATTAACTACAACCACGTGGTTTTCCGGTTGAAGTTCAGGTAATTAGCCGTTATAATAATAATTCCTGACTTTAGGAATAAAACGGGAAACATGGTGTTAAACTCTAAATCCTACGGT
>CAYXBB010000007.1:0-55762 GCA_964463285.1 uncultured Syntrophomonadaceae bacterium
GGGGACGGTTCTTAAAGGGTTCAATCGGAAGTTTTGCGCGTAAATAGGCTCAACGACCATTTTAACAGCTGACGTTGAGCCTAAGCAATAACTGCGCAAAATTTTTGATTGCCCGGTAAGAATGAAGTCGTGTAGGCTAACCTGTGGGGTTTCAATCTTTTTTGTTTTCGTTTTCTGGCTTTAAAACCATCTTTTTTGCTTCCGGGTGCATCTCCTTCGGTAAATTGAACTGTCCTTTGGGCACACCTTCCCCCTCCCCCAACACGGGCCTGGTTATGTAGAAGTAGATTTTGGAGCTGTTAGGGTGAGAAATACCTGTTGAAGGCATAAGCCGGTTTTAGCTTCCCTCCTTGACACACCGGGCAAAGCGTTACATCCCTTCCGGTAAGCAGACAAAGGATCTCTACTTTTGTAAGACCCTCGAACCTTGGCTGGTAAACAGGGCTAAGGGTTAGTTTTCTGCACAGCTCGAGTTTGGTCTTGGGAACCAAGGGGACGGTTATTGCGGTTGATGATTTTGGCGTTACGGGCGGGGTTCCATCCCCGCCCGTAACATTTGGCACTAGGAAGGTAACACTGGATATTACAAGCGTTGGGGACGTACCTATTTGCTTTACTACCCTTCCCTTTCCGTTTGCTGCAGTTGCTCCTCAATATTTCATCCGCCGTACATGATTCGAATGACAGCAACCACTGATTTTGTTACCACAGGCAAATAAAAGACCAAATAGTTGTCTACCGGCAAAACCCGCAAGCCCTTGCTGTGCCATGGCTCTTTTTCGTAAAGGGAATACCGCAGTGGCATTTCATCCAGCCTTGAAACCGCTTTCATGATCCGTTGAGATTGATTCTGGACAATTTCCGGTTCCCGGAGGGTAAATGCAATGTACTCAAATATGCAGCGCAAGTCACGTTTTGCTTCCCCGGTATAAACAATCTCCCATTTATCCATTTTTATAGGTCCCCGAATATGCGGTCCGCGACGTTATCTGCGGGAAAAACCCTCCCGGCAGTCAAATCAGCAAGTCCTTTTTCGATTTCAGTATTGAATTGCTCTTCGGTTAGCTTTGACATTGATAAGGGTTCGGCTCGTGGGAGCCTCAATTCAAAAGGAATGCCTTGATGGAGTACGACCTGCCGGAAAAATAGACCAATTGCATTTGACATCGGGAGGCCTAGCTGCTTTAAAACCGCCTCCGCCTGTTCCTTGACTTCCGATTCGACACGGGCAAATATATTCGAAGTTTTAGCCATAATTAACACCTCCTTCTTCTGCTGATATTATGAACGATTGTATTGCGAATTGCAATCAATTAACCTGTTGTGAACCAAGGGGGCGGTTCTTGCGGTCAATGGAATGGCTTAATAACCTTTGTTTTATCTAGGATTTTAAAATTATGTACCGCGGCACTCCCGTTAGACGGGCTATTTGCCTTGTCGACAATCCTTTTTCTTTTAAAGTCCTCAGGCACTCGTTTCTTCGCGGGGTACTCTCCTTTTGAATGTCCTTTAAGCTTATAACATCAAAGATATCCTTGATAATTTTTATCGCTTCATCATCTTTAATCGGCACTCCATCATAAACTTCTAGACATTCCTCCCGGCCAACCTGTTCATGAAAGTTTTCAAATAACGTCAGGGCCTTTTTACTATCATCATCAAAAAGTTTTAGGATAAAGTTGCAATCAACGAATTTGCTATTTCCGGCTATATATTCGTGGTAACTACTCCATCTATATTCCTTAACGCTTTCAACCATTTTGGCCTTAAGGGGATTCTGGTGTATATATCTTAAAACGGTCAACAGGTAGCGCTCATCTTCCACTATCTCGCTTCTATATCTACCCTGAAACAAATGCCCGCTTCTTTCATATTTGTAGTTGTACCAGTAAACATAGCTCACCCCTATCCTTTTCATCACCTTGCCTAATTCTTCCCGGCCTTCCTTTATAAGCATGTGTATGTGGTTCCCCATTAAACAATAAGCATATATCACATAACCACATATATTTTTATAATGATCAAAGGTTTCCAGAAACCTTGAAGCATCTTCATCATCTTCAAATATTGTCTGCCGGTTTATTCCCCTTAGGATTAAATGGTAGACACCTGTTTTACTTTTCTTCCTCGCAGTTCTTGGCATTTTTGCCACCCCTGACAAAAGAATAACTATTATGGGATTTATTGTCAACCGCAAAAACTGTCCCCCTGGATCCCCCTGGATCACGACAAAAAATAAGCCGGGGGATTCGCTTTGAACCACCCCGGCATATTTCCTTTTAGCCTATTTACCTTTTTTGGGGCTAGCAGGATGACAGAAGAACCGTCAACCGCAATAACCGTCCCTATGGATCCACATTTCCTTGCGTTACGTGTTTGCCCTACTAGATTATGGTGTAGGCGGGTTGCCAATTTTCACCACGGCGCCGTCATCTAATATTTCATATCCTTCTTCACCCATTATATCTTCCAGCACTTCCTGCATAGTTTTGCCTACTCCGTATATAGCAGTTCCTCCATATACATCAGCAGGATCCGCTATAATCCTTAGAAGTGTGTCCCTCAGCTCAATATTATCAGTTGATGCGTAAATATAAAGAGCGTTGCCAAAACCCTCACCTGAACCTGTTACATCGCCGCCGGAAATAATTGAGCCTGTTACTGTAAGCGTTATTGCTTTACGATATTGAATACCGCATCCCAGCCAGCTAGTGCCACCATTACCACCGTAAAGTTCTGAGGAAGTTATAGTCAATTCGCCAGATGAATTACTAACAATAGAAATTGCATCGCCGCCATCTTTGTTTCCATTCCCACCTTTTACAATCGAATTAGTGATAGTAACATTCCCAGCACCCATTTCAATAGCACTTTCAGCGCTCCACAAATCACTATTTCCACCTAGAACAGTGGAATCAGTGATATGAATATCGGCTTCTGGATGCTTGCTAAATGCCAAACCACCAGTAGCCTTTTTATATTCATCGTCTCCTGAAATAGGGTCATGTCCATCGTTTATTCCATCGCCACCTTTAACGGTACTACCAGCAATGATATTTATAGTTGCATTGTTTGCCATTTCTAAATCAATAGCATCCCCAGCATTTCCATCATTATAATATCCACTCGCATAGTCAGTAGAACTCTTAATTTGGTCTCCTCCGATTACCTGAGCATTTTCAATAGTTAGTGTACCTGTAGACCAAAACCAAATAGCAGATGATGCTTCTTTCGAATTAATTGAATCTCCACCTTTTACAGTTACCCCATCTATAATGGTAAGGTTTGAACTAACATTTTGCAGGTTAATAGTTTCTGATGACCATCCTGTAGAGTTCTTTGTAGTTCCTGACTGAATTAACCCCCCACCTTTTATTGTAACATCGGACGACCCAGAAATTTTCAGCACAGTCTTAGCTGCAGAGCCCGTAGTGTCTGGAGTTGACAAGTTATGGCCGTTCAAATCAAGGGTGATGGATTTGTTCGCAATTGCCAGCGTAGAAGTTAGTTCTATATCATCACGGAGAACAATAGTATCGTCAACTGCTGCTGTGCTTACCGCTGTCTCCAATTCCTCCATGGTTGACACGATCTTTGCATCATTAGGAAAACCTTCAACATATTTTATTTCCGGTACTTTCCATGTTGCACTATAGGAATTACCAAAGCTATATGATTGAATGATTAAGCTTGCTGGCGAGGATACAGCTACATTTATATTAATATCATATGAATTTACCAAAGAACCGTTGATATATTGATAAATCGTTCCGCTCTTATAAACTGTAGAAAGTTTATATTTACCAGGTGAAGTAGAAATTCCAGGTAAATCTTTCCATTCCCCAGTGCTGCTACTATCCCAATACTGCCAACCAGCTGTGTCGGTACTATCTTCCTTTTTAAATTGAAGAATTGACCAGTCAATAACTCCTTCCCAATTTGGTTCTCTGAAGTCCTTATCGCCCTCTACGGCAATCCAAATTGAAGCCCTAATGCCGTCTCTTTCCACCATTTCTTGTGTTAGTTCAAGCTCTGTTTCCACTTTCCAATCACTTGTCAAGCCAACATCTGAAGCTGAACTTCTACCTTGCCAAGCATACCAGTCATTCGCAGGTTCCGTTGCTGTTTCAATGGTTATATAGCCAACATTGCTTTCATCCCAAACTTTAGGTTCTGTTCTGTCTTTGGTCCAGGGCCCAAGAATTGCTTTTTTATTATGATTTACACTGCTAAATACAATCCCTTTTTCAGTAACTGCTGAACTTTCATAGTTCTCCCTGACCCCAATGCTCTTTATAACTAATGACTCTCCTAAAGGATGAGTGGCTTTAACAATAAATGGGGTTTCATACTTTGTTGAATTTGTTGTTGGTTCTGTTCCATCTTCAGTATAATAAATATCGGCATCTGGTGTTGCTGTTTCAAGCGTTACTGTAACTTCTGCATCATTTGCAACCGCATCTGTAACAACATTTTCACCAACTTTTGCTGTTATACTAACAGCACTTACCGCAATCGTGACATCGCCAACGCCCTCTACCAGGTCCGCACCCGCACCGGAGACTGTCGCAGTTCCGGAACCCGATACTACAATACCATCGTCACTATTATTTTCAATCTTCACATTGCCATTGGCGGTTACATTGTTCAGCGTGCCGTGGTTGGTGATGCTTGTCCCGCCGGCTGTTTCTTCAACCGTAATGTTATTCACATTGGCCCCGCCCTCGACAATAATAGTGATTGTTGAGTGTACGATAATGTTGATATCGCCATCTTCTCCCGCTCCTGGTGCAACGGTAAAGCTACCCGGTTCCCCTCGAATTATGATCGTGGCTCCGTTGTCATCGGTTAGAATTATCGTGTTGCCGTCGACCTGCTCGATCCAGGAACCGCTACTGACATCTTTAATATACGTGGCACCTTGGACACTTAAGGTATTGGTTACCGTTGCCGTTTCTGCAGTTACCGTTAAATTACCGGTTATTTCATCGGGGACCTTACCATTTAAATTCAAGGTATTAATATTATTTGCCATAATCTCCAGACTGCCATCCAAGATATAACCATTAAAGTTGATGGTCAGGCTGGTGGTCCCGCTGCGGGTTGCCGTGACGCTCCCATTGATGTTGGCGCCAAGGGTAATTGTCCTGATATTATTGTTTTCTATGGCTTTCCTAAATGCGCCAGCCGTTTTTACGGTAGTGCTGACAACCGTAGAACCTCCTGAACCACCGCCACTACCAACAGCATCCTCCAGAATATCATCCACTGCCCTTTCCACGGACCTGCTTATCGCAGAGGTGCCGCCGATGAGTAATAGATCGCTGTCTGCAAAAACTGTATCTTCAAGGTAGTTTTTTACCACCCGGGGGATTTCGTTGTTTTTAACATAGAGGATCGGCCGGCCGTACATGCTCGCCCCTATGCTGTCAACCAGGTTAGCATCAAGGCCGCCGGAAAGCACCAGGCGGTCCACTCCAGGAAACAGCGCATCGGCCACGAGAACACTTGTCTCGTAACGATCTGCGCCCCCATAGCGCTCTACGCTGTACAGTTTTTCAAGTTCCCGCTCTACGGTTCTGCTAACCACAGCAGTGCCGCCGATGATGTAAACTTTGCTGATACCCAGATCTTTTAGGGCCTCTTTTGTTACCTTGGGAATAGAATCCTTGGCCACCTGCAGAATTACGGCATTGTCCTTAAAGGCGGCGGGCGCTGCTACCAAGGAGTCGGCAGTGGCGAAGCCGTTCACGATAAAGGCATAACTTCTTATGTACCCTTTTTTGTCCGCCTCCCGGGCAATCTTGGCCGCTGTTTCGTAACGATCCTTGCCCTCAATGCGGGTTACCGTAAGGTCCAGGTCCTTAAGAGCAGTTACTACTGCATTGGAAACAGCCTCTTTGCCGCCAAGAACGATAGCCCGGATTGCGCCCATGTTTTTAATTGTTCTCTCAATCGAATAGGGCAGGGTGTTGGGCTTGGTTAATAGTACCGGAGCCTCCAGAACACCGGAGAGTACACTTGAGGCCAACCCATCCGCAAAACTGCCCGCCTGATCCCCCCGGGCGATGATCACCGTGTCGGCATCGGGGTAAACACCACGGGCCACCAAGGCCGAGGTCTCATAGCGGTCGTCCCCGCCAATCCTGGTTATATTCCCTTCCGCGATCCGCGCTCCCATAAACAGAGACAGGGAAACCACCAGTAGAACCATGACCATAACCGACAAATTTTTAAATTTCTTTCTTAGTCTTTTGCTTTTTCTGGTCATTTTAATCTCCTAACGCCTCATCGAAGGTCATCGTTTTCATTGGTAACTATTTTCCTCCTCCTTTTCCATATTTTTTGAAGGCACCTAGGAGCAACCGGCAAAAAAGGAATTCCCCCTTTCCAAACCTGATTAAAAAAAAACAGGCAGGGTAAGACTGCCTGTTTTAAATCAGTAATTTAGACCGGCAGCCTGGCGATCTTTATACAAGACCCATAGCTTTGCGCCCCTGCCTTTCGACAAGTTTGCCCTTAATCAGTCTAGTTCGACTAATTGCCCTCTATTTACTTTATATCAGACAAAATAGTGGCTGTCAACTTGCAAGCACAACCAAGGGGACGGTTCTCCGCCGGTTCCCTCCTGGGCAAAGGGGTTCAAAATGATTTTTCTTATCATGTATATACATTAATATTCTGACATGCTATTATTATAAAAACCAGTGAAAAAAACCATCCCAGCCCTTACAAAGGACCTTTTCATACCCAGGTTTTGAAAAGGGGTGACCAACAATGACCGACCGGGATTTACTTGAGCTAATTGCTGTTCAGGTAGGAAAGCTGACAATCAAGGTAGATGATCTGGCGAAGGACCTGGCCGAATTCAAAGAAAGCACCAGGTGGGAATTTGAAGAAATAAAAGCCACCATGGCCACAAAACAGGAACTAGCTGAATTCAAAGAAAGCACCAGGTGGGAATTTGAAGAAATAAGAGCCACCATGGCCACAAAACAAGAACTAGCCGAATTCAAAGAAAGCACCAGGCGGGAATTTGAAGAAATAAAAGCCACCATGGCTACAAAGCAAGAACTAGCCGAATTCAAAGAAAGCACCAGACGGGAATTTGAAGAAATAAGAGCAACCATGGCTACAAAACAAGAACTAGCCGAATTCAAAGAAAACACCAGGCGGGAATTTGATGAAATAAGAGCCACCATGGCTACAAAGCAGGAATTGGCGGAAGTGAAAACTGAAGTCGATTCGATCAAAGCCATCGTTATTAGGATCGAAAACGATCACCGCCAAAAAATTGGCGCCCTATTTAATGGATATAAGGTTTTATCGGACAGGCTGGACAAAATCGAACGGTAGGAAAGCATCGGGGACGCACCTTTTTGCTTTACTATATTTCTTTTTCTGTTTACCGAAGTTGTTCCTCAATATTTCGTCCGCCGTACATGATTCGGATGACAGCAACCACCGCAGCGGCATTTCATCCCGCCTTGCAACCGCGGGATCCAAGGGGGCGGCTCTTGCGGACTTGGTTGTCAACCGCGAGAACCGTCCCCCTGGCTCCTGGCTTTGTCAATTATTTCTGCGGGATACTGCAAATATTCTAGGAGCTTAATGGCGTTGCGGGTAGAAGAAATACCCTCTTTCAGCTTAAAATCAAACCTTAAGCCCTCCCGCCCCACTTGATCTGTAAAATGATAGCAGCGATAAAGCCCCTGCAGCTTTTCCGCCAGGTCCAAATCATGGGTAGCCGCCAGCACTCGGGCATTTTTATGAGCCAGGTAGCTTAATATTGCTTGTGACGCCGCGAATCTTTCGGTATAGTTTGTCCCCGACAAGAGTTCATCGATAATGCATAGCGCCGGTGCCTGCAGGTCTTTTCCGGCGGCGGCTTGAATTAACTTTAGCAGCCTTTCCGCCTCCTGGTAATAAAAACTTTTGCCTTCCAGCAGGCTGTCTTCTCTGCTAATGGAGGTAACTATCCGGAAAAAACTTCCCCGGTAAGACAATGCCGGGCAAGTAAATATGGTCTGGGCAAACAAGGTGTTAATACCCACGGTTCTTAGGAATGTAGATTTGCCGGACATGTTGGAGCCGGTGATCAGCACTCCCTCTTTATTTATAAGAATAGAATTGGCCACCGGCTCTTTTAACAGGGGGTGACGAGCATTTTCCACTGCGTAAAAAGCATCTCCCCCGGTAATTAGTTCCGGCTCGACATAACCGGGCACGGGCAAGCCTTCCCGGTAAGAGGCAACAGACTGCAGGGCATCGAGCTCCCCGATAATTAGATATATTCTCCGCAATTGCTCAACCTGTTTGCCTAACTCACCCAAAACAGCATAAAAGGCCCGCACCTCCAGCAGAAAAAATAACTTGAGATATTCGTATAAAATATCCAGATCGGAGGTGGGCAATCTCGGTTGCAAGAAAGCAGTGTTCCTGGAAATGGACCTGCACAACAGGGAATCCTTCCGCAATTGCTGACAATGATCCTTTATTACCGGTTCTTTCAGTCCGGCAATTTTCGATGCTGTTCTAAGCAGAACTGCCAGCCCGGAAATGGCCGGCAACATATATTCATATTTTTTCCTTAGCATAGAATGCACCAGGGAATTAACACCCAACATGCCGGCAATCAAGAACACGCTATACTTCCCCAGGAATAGTAGGGTAAACAATGAGGATAACGCCGCCACCGCCAGGATAGTGTATAAGGGGGCATAGGGAGAAGGCAAGGGAAGCTTTCCCCATAACAGGTTTGCCATGTCCAGATTTCGCACCTTTTCCAGGGGTAAAAGAAGAAGCTGCAGTTTCTCCCGGAAATCAACCTCCTTTTGAAACGCCAGGATCAGCTGAGATCGCCTCAAAAGGGGCTCCCGGTTAAAACAAGGATTTTTTAAAATTGTGTAGAGGACCGACTGGCCCGGTGAGGTAAAGGTGCGGTCCAGCAAGGCGTAAACCTGGTCGCAGTCCAGATCCCGCCAGGTCTGATCATCGATTCCCGGGTGATTTTTCTCATGAGCCAGGAATTGCTGTAGCACTGAGATTGTTTCAAAGTCCCTGGTTCTATTCACGGGAGCAGCCCATCGTTTCTTAAGTCTTAAAAGCGTTTTCAGCCTTCGCAGTCTCAGATATTCCCGGGTCGCCGCCCCGACCAGGGGGATAGATAAAATGGCTCCCCAGAAATATGCGGGGGATAATTTAAATCCGAAAATAGCAATTACCGCTAAAAGTATCAGTATAATTACTACAAACCGTCGGAAATTTTTTTTAGCCTGCAAAATATTACGGTTTGTTTCCGTGATTGTGTCCATTTACAGCCGCCCCCCGTACGGTTCAAACAGGTTTCCCTAAGAATAGAATAAAAACTATTTAAGGGCTCTTTTCGATTTGACGGTTAAATTTACTCGTACCGCAAAGCCTCGATGGGGTCGAGATGAGCCGCTTTATTGGCCGGGTAATATCCGAAAAAGATGCCGATGGCCAGAGAAAACCCTACGGATAGGGCGATGCTGGAAAAGGTGGGGAAGGCCACCATGCCGACCAGTGAGCTGCCGATATAACCGAGCAATGCCCCCAAGATAATCCCAATAACGCCGCCAATCAAACAGATGATCATGCTTTCCACAACAAACTGTACCCGAATGTTACCGTTGGTCGCTCCCAACGCTTTGCGAGTGCCGATCTCGCGAGTGCGCTCCGTTACCGAAACCAGCATAATATTCATGACGCCGATACCTCCGACCAGAAGAGAAATGCCTGCAATAAGGGAGAGGGCAATGCTTATGGCACTCATGACGGAATCAACCGATTCCAGAAGGCTTTCCATACTCATGGCGTTAACCTGATAATCGGGATTGTTTTCATAATAACGGTTCATAAATTCTTCCGCCTGTTTGGCAAGAACAATGCTATTGGCAGAACCGGCGGCGGCAATGGTAAAATTAGTATAACCCTCATTTGCCCCCATAAGTTTTTTCGCTGCGGATATTGGCATATATAATGGTGTGCTGATATCTTTTTCCGATGAGGGGGAAAATCCCATGGGAGAGGCCTCATACTGATAAACACCAATAATATTGAAAACCAAAATTTCATTACGCAGATAAACAATCAACTCCTGCCCCAGGGCCAAAGCGGCGTCCCCGCCATAAAGATTGTTGATCAACTTATCGGATACAAGGGCCACGTTACGCATACCTTCAATGTCCCGATCCAGGAATCGGCGTCCCTTTATAAGTTTGACGGAGTTTACATCAAGGTAGTCCGGGTTCACCCCGTTCAGGCTGACGTTGGCGTATTTCCCTTCAATTTTTGCCTGCCCGCTGCCGGCGTTTTCTAATAAACTGACCCCCGCAACCCCCTCATCAAAACGGGCAAGTAGTGCGTCGATCATCTCCTGCGTCATCAGATTATCCGGGTCAACGCCATGAAGGTTGCCAAAAGGACCCATGGCCGGATGCTCGTTTTCTTTTTCCTGCAGGGAAATTGTAATATTTCCGGCGCCCAGTGAGCTCAAGGAACCGGTGACCGAACCGCTGAGGCCGCTGCCGACGGTGAGGATGCCGATAACCGAGGAAATACCGATAATGATCCCCAACATGGTCAGCAAAGCTCGCATCTTATTAGCTCTCAGACCTTCCCAGGCCAGGCGAATGTTTTCACTTAAATTCATGTTGTGCAACCTCCCGCCCATTAATCAGCAGGCCGTCATGCATGGTCAGAATCCGTCCCGTTTCCCCGGCAAGCTCGCGGTTATGGGTAATTAAAACAATGGTCCTACCCTGCTCTCGGTTCAGTTGGTGAAATAAATCCATGACCAGCCTTCCGGTTTTACTGTCCAAAGAGCCGGTGGGTTCATCGGCCAGGATGATCGCCGGGTTATTGGCCATAGACCTGGCAATAGCCACCCGTTGTTTTTCTCCCCCCGAAAGCTCATTCGGCCGGTGGTTCATCCGAGTGCCCATTCCAACCTGCGCGAGCAGTTCTTTGGCCCGGTCGGTGCGTTTGCGCTGGCCTACCCCGGCGTACATCATGGGGAGTTCCACGTTTTTCAAGGCGTTGGTGCGCGGAATAAGGTTGAAATTCTGGAAAACAAAACCCACCTGGCGATTGCGTATGGCAGACAGCTCTTCATCTTTAGCTTTTTCGATAACTGTATTATCAAGAATATAGCTGCCGGCAGTCGCCCTATCCAATGCACCGATAATGTTCATTAATGTCGATTTGCCTGAGCCGGAAGGACCCACGATAGCTATAAATTCACCCTTTTCAACGGTAAGATCAATACCGTGTAGCACTTCCAGTTCATTGGGCTCCCCGATGTAAAATCGTTTTACTATGCCGCTCATTTGTATAATTGGATTGCTCATGAGGTTACCCCACCAGTTTGATCCTTTTGCCGATCATCGGTTGATAAACTCCCGGCTCGTTGATCACGCGCAAGCCTGCAGAAACACCGCTACCGCTAATGGTTATCACCAGGTCATTTTCAAGTTCCGTGGTTATCGGCAGCTCTTTTATAAGATAGCCGCCGTCCGGCTGTTCTTCCAAAATCAGGATGCAATGCTCTCCTGCCTGGTTGGTGTAAATAGAATCATGGGGGACACAAAGAACGTGGTCCTGCTGCTCAGTGATATAATTCAATCGCACATTCATACCGATACGCAAGCGGGTATCGGGAGAAATGATCTTAACCTTGGTGGCAAATTCAACTTCCCCTGAAGTATCGGTTGTGCCCAGAGAGGTTTTATTGGAGGTGGGTGCAATGTCCGTAATTATCCCTTCGTAGATGTCGTTTCCCGTGGCATTGGATTTTATGGTAACCGGCATGCCCACTGCAACCGTGCCGATATCATATTCCTTAACAGAAGTCTCAATAACCAGATCAGTGATATTTTCAATAACGAATAATAACCCGGAGCCGGCCAGGCCGGCAGTGGCATAGACTGCCGTTACCGTGCCGGAAACGGGAGCGGTAACCTTGGTGGAGCTAAGGGTTACCTTCAACTGGCGCAAAGTCACCTGTGAGCTGGAATCATCAGCGCCTATCTTGGCGCTTTCCAGAGAATTGCGGTAGGCTTGAAGCTGGTTGTCGGCCGCCCGTTGCGCTGTCTCCAAATTGGCCAGGGCATCCCGGTAAGCTTGCTCAGCGCTTTCCACCGCCTCGGCGTAATCGGCCAGCGTTTGATTGACACTGGTAACGGCGGCCCTGTACTGGGTCCGAAGGTGGTCGCGACTGTTTTCAGCATCTTCCAGGGCCCGCTTCGCCTTATCCACTTTAGAAAGGGCTTCCTCATAGGGATTTTGTGCTTCCGTGCCCTCGCCCGACCCCGCCTCCGCCTCCGGATCACCTAATTTTAGATCCGCCAGCGCCTCTTCCGCTTTTCTTAAATTTTCAGCAGCATCATTTACCATCTTCTTGGCATTATCATAGGCATATTTAGTGTCTAGCAGGATGGAATTTTCCCCCGCATCCAGCCCATCGCGATAACGTTCATAAGTTTTGATCGCCCGGGTATAATTCTCGTAGGCACCGGCCACCTGGCTCTCCGCACTGTTTATACCGGAATTTAGGCCCTTTTCCAAAGTATATTTAAATTGGTCATAATTATCACGAGCAGTTTTAATTGTTTGTGTACTACCGGCAGAGGCGGTGCGCATGCTTGTTTCTTGGCTTTCAATCTGCTCTATAATTTTTTGATCATCCAGCTTTGCCAGAAGCTCCCCTTCTTCCACATAATCTCCCACCTGCACATAAACCTCTTCAACCGGGTTAGCCAAAGAGGAGTAAACAAAGGTGCTTTCCGCGCTTTCCACCGTGCCGGCGGCACCGATTGAATTGGAAAAATCCGTATAAGCAAGTACCTCTGTATCATTAGCGGCGATGGATTGCATTCCCGATCTTTTACCAAGAAGATTTATAATACAGGCAGCAACTAGCAGAAAAACCAGGCCGTATACTACAAAAATGATCTGTTTTTTTCCCCTTTTTTTGAAAAACTCCCCAACTCTTTTTTTTACCAGCATGCCCTGGTTTCACCCTTCCTCCCGATAGCAAAAAATTGATCGGTTTCCGATAACTCCTACCAGCAATCAAGTGCCCTCTCGATCTTATCCAGATACGGCTATGTCGTCAAGCCGCCGGGAAATAAAGAAAAAGACCGGGCGATCCTTACATGGGATCACCCGGCAGTGGTTGTCTTTTATAGTCAAAGTCACCGGTCGGCTCATGACCAGTGAATCACGTAAATTTTCCCGGCAGGTTCAAATCTCACCGGAGTATTCCCGTCAAGATTTAAAGCAGGGCGATAACCGCAAGTATTGTTATTGGCGTTCTGCTCTGAAACATTGCCGTCTGCTTGAATATATCGCACCCGGTTTGCGCTTTCCGTGCTGGGGGAACGGGTCCAGTAATCAACAGGGTTTCCTCCCAATTGCGCCTTTCGGGTATCACTGGGGGCATCATAAAAATATTCCACCGTTTCCCCTATTTCCAACCCGGAGGTAATCCCCAGTTCGGTCTCGGACAGAACAAATACCCGGTCTATGGTAATATAAACACTTCCGGAGTTGTAATATTTGTTGGGAACCCGGGTTTGCACTATTGCCTGTTTGAAATTTGGCGAAAAATTACGGTAGAATACACTCTCCACTTCATCACCTAACCACTTTCTGATCCGGGTGCTGTCCCACCAACTGTTAGAGCCAAAATTACCCCGGGTATCAAAGGGGCGTTTAGCGATTACCTCCTCCGCCAGCAACAGCACCGTCTCCTCTTCAAAGTGGTTTTTCCCTACCACTATCCAGATCACCGGTTTTAAATCTTCGGCGCCGCTATAGTCGGCTCCTCCCCGGTAACTCCACTCCCAGGTGCTATCCATCACCTTGTCGCCAATGGCCAGGTCGGACAATGGACGGGGAAAGTAGTCGGCGGCAGTAAAGGTGTTGTCGGGAATCCGGGCACTGTCGGTAAACCGGGAATCCGTAGATCCCGCAGCCAGGCATACTACCAGGAGCAGAGCCAGTACTAATAGGATAGGTATCCTTTTCATCCTGAATCATCCCTTTTCCGGTTAATTTTAAGGTGATCCGGGAGCTTTTAACAAATCCGCTGTTCAGCGCATTTTTCATTTTTATTAACTATGGATGTAATAACGGGGGAATTACGTAAATTTACACCGGCTATTCAAATAGCATAATAAGTAAAGACAGGCCAATACCCGACAGAAGAGCAACATACGAATGTTTCCGCTCATGGGTTCGCGCCTCCGGTAACAGGTGAGAGGCCGAAACATATATTAAAACTCCTACAACAAAACCCAGGGTAAGTCCCAATATTGAACTGTTTAAACGGCTTACAAAAGGTAAAGCCAGAAAAGCCCCTACCGGAGTGGTTAATGCAGCCACCAGGAAAGCATACAGCAAAGCTTTTTTATCATCCACGCCTCCCTTTATCAATACCGAAAAAGTTATAACCCCTTCCGCAAATTCGTGTACCACCAGTCCAATCCCCGCCATCACCCCTACAAACGTGCTTACACTAAAGGTAACTGCATAGATGATGCCGTCTATCAATGAATGAATACCTATTCCCTCCAGGGCGGTTATACCAAAGGCCAATTCCTCTTGGTTTGTTTTATATTTTATAAATTTATTGCTAAAGAACATAAATACAAAACCGGATAACGCCGCCAGCCCGGCGCTCCCGTTTTTTTCCACCGCCTGTGGAAAAGCCATTATTAAAGGAGAAGAGATTAGCACTCCCGCTGCAAAACACATAAAATATTCTTTGTTTTTTTCGGCCCATTCTTTATTTTTATAAATGACCCAGATCCCTATACAATTAACCATCATTGCACTCAAAGCAAACACTGCAACCCAAATAAATACGCTTTGTCTTATCATTTCATACATCTTCTTTAATGGCCTTAGTCACCGTAAGGCGTTGTTTAATTTTTATCCGGTATGGGAAACAAACCAAATTCATTTCAATCTATATACAAATATATTATAGCGCTTGCAATATATTACGGCTACCGAAAAGTCCCTTTTATCATTCAAAAGGAACCGGGAAACAAATATAATGAAAAAAACCTGGTACGGTTTAACATTTAACCCGGTCATGTTATAATTAGAAAAAGGGAAACATTCCAAGGGCTCCTCATTACCCTTGAAAGGGGGAAAACATATGCCAACCATATTTTTCTATGGGCCGGAACTGAAACAAGAAAAAAAGAAAGAACTTATCAGCTCGTTTACTGCCGCCGCCAGCAAGGCTACCGGAATTGACAAATCGGCCTTCGTAGTATATTTGCGCCCGACATCATCCGAAGAGGTCGGTGTAGGCGGCGAACTTCTGGCAGACCGGCAAAATAAATAATTGACTGGTAGCGGGAGGAGAAAACCCGGTTTTATTATAAATATCGTGTCAGCCGGGGATTGGTCGTTATTCCGGGGATACGCCCCCGTTTGGCAATCGGCCGGCCTTCAATTTCCTTTAAATCCATGGTCATATTTATAGCGCCGGCTCCGGCGATATAGCTGCCGACCCCGAAGGCGTCGGCCCCGGCTCTAACCAGCTCCGGCATTCGCTCTACATCAACCCCACCGGAAACAAAGATACGCACCTGTTCATAGCCGGCCTGGTCCAGGCGGGCCCGCACTTCTTTAACCAGCCCGGGAGTGACACCACCCCTTTCATTCGGAGTATCCAGCCTCACCCCGTGCAGTCTCTCTTTTAAAACTGCGGCCAGGCGCAGGGTTTCTTCCGCTTCATCTTTAAAAGTGTCCACCAGGATGATCCGGGCCGCATCTGCGGGCATAAAACGATCATAAAGCAGCGCGGCCTCCACCGTGTCACCGATAATAAGAATGGCGGCATGGGGCACTGTTCCGGACGGTTCTCTATCCAGAAGTTTGGCCCCCAGAATACAACTGCAGCTATTAGCTCCCCCAATCACGGCGGCTCTTTCCATAACCGGGGCCACGGCGGGATGTACATGCCTGGCTCCGAAGCATAGCACGGGTTTCCCTTTTGCCGCCTCCCGGCAGAACCTGGCTGCGGTGGCCCAGCCGCTGGCCGAAGCCAGCATCCCCAGAATAGCGGTTTCATAAATGCCGTATTCATCATAAGGGCCGCTCAAACGGGCCACTATCTCCTTTGCAGCCATCTCTTCTCCCTCCTTAAGTGCCCAAAAGGAGACCTTTTTGTTTTTAAGCAGGCCGGCAACTTCTTCCGCTCCCACGAATACGCCGGCCCGGCTGCAGAAGATTTCGGCTACGGCGGAAATATTTTCCCTGCCGGAATGGTGGAGGATTTCCCGGGTGCGGATAAAATAAATATCGGTAGTGGCCCCCGCCTGGATCTCTTCATGAGTAGCACTGTGAAATAACCGCCCCCGGTCGATCTCAAGATATTTGATGTCGTCCAAGTTCCTTAATTCGCGCATCCAAGCACCTCCAAAACAATCTAGTAGCAGCATGAAAAGGGCCCTTTACTGCTATCCCGAATACGGATATGCCTTAAACCACCTTAACTCCCAGGGTCTTTTTCATTTCTTTTAATGCAAATTCATGGGCTTCCGCATCGAATGAGGCCACACAGTCTTTGCGCACGGTTACTGCATAGCTCAACATACGGGCGTCGGCGGCCGTGTAAAGCACGCAGATCTGGGTGCAAACTCCGGTCAGCTCCAATGCTTTTGCCCCCAGTTCCCGTAAAGTCAAATCCAGGTCAGTGCCAAAAAATGCACTGTAACGCCGCTTGAAAATAAGAATATCTTCCTTACGGGGGGATAGCTCCGCTACAATCTCTGCACCCCTTTCTCCGGCCAGGCAATGCGGCGGGAACATATTGAATTCGGCATCATTGGGTAAATGCCTGTCCATAATATAGATTACCGGTTTTTTCCCGGAACGCCATTTTTCAAGCCTTTCCTGTACATTCCGGATAACCTGGGTAGAATCCCCGATGCTGAGGGCGCCATCTTGTTTCAAAAAATCATGGAGCATGTCAATAACCAGAAATGCTTCGCTCATTTTCTATACCTCCTTTTTCCAATATTTTGATAAGGTCTTAAACGCTTTAGCCATGGCCTTGGCTAATTTTGGTTAAAGATATTGTATCAATAAATGTTTCATTTTGCACTTAGACTCAGTGTTTGTCCCGGTTATGCTTTGATTTTAAGCGGCGGTAGGCGGACCAGATGCCTCCCAGCATCCAGGCTAGAATAATTACTATCCCCAGGGGGCTGGCAATAAACCTGATCAGCTTGTTCAGGTATTCGGGTAAAATCATGTTCGCACTCCCCCCCGTGAGCGAGCCGTCAGATGGCACGAGCAGATGAGATCCCCGGTATGTTCAAACCTTTGATTGGAACAGGGCGGTTAACAAGGCCGTCCCTCTGGGTGGCTATCCTTTCCCGCAGCGATAGCGCCGGTAATCATCGCTTACCCGATCCTGCAGGTAAAGGTAATTCCAGGGAACACCGGCCCGGTTGGCAAGTCTTTCATAGAGATCGAGGGCTTGCTGCCGGCAGCGATCACACCCTTGAATGGGAATACTTATACAAAATACATGGTTTTTTTGTCCGCTTTGATGGTGAGCCGAAGAGTCGATGGTAAGATAGCCCGGGCAACCGGTGCAAATGTAAAGTGTCTCCTCTTGCTGTTCACTTATACCGTCGGTGTCATAATAAATATGTCGTTGCCTTTTGGCAACAGGACTAAATTTGCCACGGGCTTCCCTCACCAGCGCTTCCCGGTTGGCAAAAACCTGCCGCAACTCTTCCACGATCTGCTTGATCCGATTTAATCGCTCCCGGCTCTCTACGAACTCCTCCTCCCGGTAATCCGGCTCGTAAAGGTTGGAATAGTCCAGGCCGGCCAGGGCCATGATTATTCCCATATTTGTGTAGGGCAGGGCGGTTTCTACCGAATAACCTCCCTCCAACACTGCTATATCCGGAGCCAGCTTCTGGTTTAAGCGGGCATATCCCCGTGCAGAAAACCGCATATTGGCCAGCGGGTCGGTATAATGATTGTCCTGACCGGCGGAGTTGATCAGCAGATCGGGCTTGAATTCCTCAAGAATCGGAAGCACCAGGTGATCGAGAACGTAAAGAATCCCCTCATCGGTGGTCCCGGGAGGCAGGGGTACATTCAAGGTGGTACCCAAAGCCAAGGGCCCGCCGATCTCATGGGTAAAGCCGCTTCCCGGGTACAGCGTGCGCCCGTCCTGGTGAAACGATATAAATAGAACATCGGGATCATGCCAATAGATATCCTGGGTTCCGTCACCGTGATGGACATCTGTATCTACTATGGCTATCCGTTTCAAACCGTATTTCTGGCGCAGGTGTTCCACCATGATCGGCTCATTGTTAATATTGCAGAATCCCCGGTTGCCGTGGGCTACCCGCATGGCATGGTGCCCGGGGGGACGGACCAGGGCAAACCCGTTTTTAATCTCTCCCCTCATCACCGCATCGGCGATGGTTAAAGCCCCTCCGGCAGCAACCCGGTGGGCTTCGGTAGCCTGGGATTTTGTATCGGGCACACAGAAATGAACTCGGTTAATATCTCTGTTTTCCGCCAGGCGGGGTTGATATTCTTTAATCCGGGGCAGGTCCATCAGGCCTTCTTCAAATAGCTGATCCCGGGTATAAAGCAGTCTTTCCTCTCTCTCCGGATGGGTGGGAGAGATGGCCCAATCAAATGCCGGAAAAAACACCAGGCCGGTTCGGGGTTGCTCAGGGGGATTTTCAACCTTTCTCCAAATCTGTGGAGAGGGGTTCCCACCCCCGTTCGCATCATTACAACTTCCCGTCTCTCGGCGATCCCCCATCATAAGTCCACCCCCTTGAACCCGTCAACAACTCCGGGAGATATCTGAACCGTTACATCAAACAGCTTTCCCACCGTGGACCAACCCCGGATCAGGTTAAACTGTTCCTCCATCTCGAATTCATAGCTGTCGGCGTACTCACCAAAGCCCTGCTGTTCGGCGATTTTGATTAGATGGTCTGCCGCCAGTTTTTTGGCGTCCGGCAGTTGAAGTTTTGGGCTGATTTTCCCCTGCAAACCTTCCGGATCAAGGTAATATTTTTTGCGCTGGGTATCGGCATGGAGGGTAACCGTGAGGGTGGGCCTGGCTATGGCTGCCCCCAGGGCATTGGCCACCGCCGACAGCTCATGGATTAACGGCCGGCAGTGAAATCGCCTGGAGAGTTCGGGGACAAAAATAGCGGCCGCCGCCCCGATGCCAACAATTCGGTGAGGCTCTACCTTGCGTTTATGCACAACCTCCCACACCCTGTAAGCCGGTTCCTGCTCCCAGCTTCTGAACATGTCCAGGATCTCTTCTTCCAACCGGTTCGATGCCTGATCAATTATTTTTTGAGCCAGCTCTTCTTTGGTCAGCCCGGCCGGCCGGGCCACCTGTTCCAAGGCCCGGCAGGAGCTTTCCGGGCATCCCAGTTTTGCATTTTGTAACAAGTTGAAGGCATCGGTAGGGGTGGCGCTCGGCCCTCCAAAGCAGGCCGCCGGTCCTTGCCGATCGGGTCCAATGGTTAGCTCCCCTTGCTGCCGGCGCACCGTGCTGTCACCGCCCAGGGGGATAGTGCGCACCGCCAGTGAGTTTATATGGGAAAAACGGCCGCCGAGCAGCGCTCCCTTAGAAGCATGTAGGGGCTTTCCTTCCAGGATCAACGCCAGGTCTGTGGTGGTTCCACCGATATCCACGACCACCGAAGTCAGGTTATCCATAATTAAGCCATAGGCCCCCAGGGCACTGGCCGCCGGTCCGGAAAACACCGTTTCACAGGGGCGCTTTAAAGATGCCTCGATCGGCATGGTCCCTCCATCGGCTTTAAGGATATTAAGGGGAGCAATTGCTCCCCGTTTTTCTGAGGCAGCTCGAATTTCCCCGGCAAACCGTCTCCAGCTATCCCCGGTAACTGCCGTGTAGTAGGCGGTAACCAACCGGCGCAGATAATTCAGCCGGCCGGCTGTTTCAAACCCCAGGGTAATATCCAGTTCCGGGCAAGCAGCAAGCAGCACTTCCCGGGCCTGAAGCTCCAGGGAGCTGTTTCGATTAGAAAATTTGCCTACTACCGCCACTTTTTTTATCTGCTTGGCGGCAATTGATCGGGCGGCCTGTTCAACCTGAGATACATCTAAGGGCTCTCTTACTTGTCCCCGAAAATCAACCGCACCCCGGACAAGAAAACTGTCAGGAGGAAGATTGATGTACCGGTAGTTTAATCCCGGCCCCGGGATAAGCAACATCGCTGTCGGCTCGCCGCCGCCGGTAGCCAAAAGATTGGTGACCAGGGTGGTGCTCAAACCAATCCTTTTTAACCGACGGGGATCACTGCCCGCCAGCAACCTATCCAGCACCTTCAACACGGTTGATTTCAACTCCGCTTCTGCAGTAGGCAGTTTTACGGTGTCAGCCACCCTTCCTTCACTGAGCAGCAGGCCGTCGGTAAAGGTACCGCCCACATCAATTCCTATATAGATCTACTTCGCCTCCATAGTTTTTATTTTCTCCTTAACTTTAACGGGCACCCTAAAACCCACCCTGAAGGCGGGCGGCTGCTAGATCTTGGGGTTCAATGGCAACCCACCCTTTAGGTGGGCAATTTCCTTAAAATACAGGGGATCAGGGCACCTCTCCGGTTTTATCCAGTGCAGCCCGGTAGCTGAAGGCCCCCACCGGGCAAACCTTCACACACTCCCCGCATTCCGTACAGGGCGATTCGGCCAGCGGAACATCACCAAAGGTAGTTACAATCTGCTTATAACCCCGTCGGGAAAATCCGATTGCTCCCACCCCGGCTACCTGCCGGCAGGCCCAGATGCAGCGGCCGCAAAGCACGCACCGGCTGCGATCAAAGCTGATGGTGTTCAAACTGTTATCGACCTCTTCCGGCCGGGGAAGCACGCTTAAACGGGAGGGCCTCAGCCTCAGTTTCCTTTCCCGGGCAATCTTTTGCAGTGCACACCGTTTGTTCATAGGACATTTTGCACAGCTCAAACGGTGATCGCTCATGATCAACTCAAAGGCGGTGGCCACCAGGCGGTCCACCCGCGGGCTGCGGGTATGTACCACCATCCCTTCCGTAACCGGCTGGGTACAGGAAGTTACCGGCCCCCGGCGGCCTTCGATCTCTACAAAACAAAGACGGCAGCTCGCTGCCGGGGGATCTATTTCCGGCAGTGCACAGAGATGAGGGATATAGATGCCATTATTTAAGGCCGCCCATAACAGCTTTTCGCCCGGCCTGGCCTGCACCTGCCGATCATCTATAGTTATGGTTACCAGATCGCTCATTTTATTTTCCCTCCAGTTCAGCCAGTTTTTCCGGGGGTGAAAGTTTTATAACTGCATTATACTGAGGAGGACAGGTTTTTAAACAGTTGTTGCATTTTACGCATTTCTCCTGATCAATGGCTTTCAAACCGTCTTCCCGGGTATAGATGGCATCTACCGGGCAACTGCCTACACAGACACTGCACAACTTACTGCATTTTTGGGGTTCGATATAATAGACAATGAGGTCCGGGCACATCTTGGCCGGGCAGCGCCCCTCTAAAATATGAGCTTCGTATTCATCCCGGAAATAACGCAGGGTGGTTAAAACCGGGTTGGGAGCGGTTTTACCCAGGCCGCACAGTGATCCGGCCTTGATATCCTCCGCCAGGTCCTTGAGAATATCCAGGGATTTCAGGTCGCCTTTCCCGCGGGTGATATCGGTTAAAATATCCAGCATATGCCTGGTTCCCAGCCGGCAGAAGGTGCACTGCCCACAGGACTCTTGCTGGGTAAATTCCAAAAAGTAGCGAGCCACCGCCACCATGCAGTCATCCTCGTTCATCACTACCAGCCCCCCGGAGCCCATAATGGCTCCCGCATCGTGCAGCGAGTCATAATCGATAGGTATATCGAGGGCCGATTCGGGCAGGCAGCCCCCGGAAGGTCCGCCGATCTGTACCGCCTTGAACTGCTTGTGGTCGGGGATCCCCCCCCCTACTTCAAAGACCAGCTCCCGGAGGGTCGTCCCCATGGGAACCTCTACCAGGCCGGTATTAACAACTTTTCCTACCAGGGAAAATAGGGCCGTCCCCGGGCTGGAAGGGGTACCCATCTCTTTAAACCAACCCGGTCCGTGGCGGATAATTTGGGGGACATAGCAAAATGTTTTTACATTATTGAGAAGAGTCGGTTTTCCCCGAAAACCGCTTTCCGTCAGCCTGGGCGGCCGATGCCGGGGAATACCCCTTCCCCCCTCCATAGAACGAACCAGGGCGGAAGATTCACCGCAGACAAATGCCCCCGAGCCCTGGAACACCTCCAAATCAAAGTCAAACTCGCTATTTAAAATTGATCGGCCCAGCAATCCCTTCTCCCGGGCCTGTTGTAAGGCAATGTTTACCCGCTCGATAGCCAGTGGATATTCGGCCCGGATATAGATGTAGCCCTGTTTAGCCTGGATGGCATAGGCGCCGATAATCATCCCTTCAATACACGAATGAGGATTTGATTCCAGAAGGCTGCGATCCATAAAGGCTCCCGGATCGCCCTCATCGCCATTGCAGATAATAAATCTTTCCCGCTCTTCCTGTTGGTCGCAGAGCTCCCACTTCAATCCGGCCGGAAAACCCGCTCCTCCCCGGCCCCGCAGGTTAGCCTCTTTAATTTCCTGAATTATTTCTTTCGGTGGCCGGCCCAGCACTCCTGCCAGTGCCGCATATCCACCTTCGGCCAGGTAATGGTCAATATCCCCGGGGTCGATTAATCCGCTGGCTCCGGAGATAATCTTTTTTTCATATACCCCCCGCGGAAAATCCTCAAAGGTGGGGAAAATATCGTTCGGTTCAAGGGCTGCCAAGGCATACTCGTAGCAGGGATCATCCTTCTCCAAGAAACTATCCACCAGCAGTTCCACCAGTCCTTCATCCACAAAACCGTAAGCCATTCCCGGAAAACCGGGCTTGGAGATGATAATCAGCGGCTCGGCATGGCAGTGCCCCAGGCACCCGGCTTCGATTACCTTGGCCGTCAAATGGCGCTTATCAATCTCGTGCTCAAAGGTCTCCTTGACTTTGGCCGCTCCCGCGGCCAGCCCGCAAGTGGCGGTCCCAACCCGGATTATGGTCTGGTTTTTCAACCGGGCTATCTTTTCTTCAGCCTGTTTCCTGATAGTATCATAGGTTAATCCTACCTCGGTTACTGCGCTCATGAAACCGGTCTCCCTTCCCCGGGGTCCGGCTTGTTATCCTTATGTTCCGTTAACCCCTCCACTCCTAACTCCAATAAAATGCCATCCACCCGGGTAGGGGTAACCTTTCCCTCCACCCGCTGATTGATCACCACTACCGGGGCCAAGGTGCAACAGCCCACACAGGCTACCCGTTCCAGGCTAAATTTGCGATCAGCAGTGGTTTCGTTTTCTTCTATCTTAAGCCGGCGCTCAAATGAATCTAAAGCGATCCGGCCTCCCGCCATGTAGCAGGCGGTGCCCATGCATATTTTAACCTGGTGATCTCCAGGTGGATTCAAACGAAACTGGTTGTAAAAGGTAGCCAGGCCGTATACCTCCACCGCCGGCACCTCCACCGCCCGGGCAATCTTTTGCATGGCTGCTGTCGGGAGATAACCTAACTTTTCTTGTACTTGCTGCAAAATCGGGATCAATTTCTCCCGGTTATTCCGGTGGCGGCAAAGAATTTCTTCCACCAGGGGAAATATTTCAGACTCCTCACTATCCAATTATCTCGACCTTCTTTCTATAATCAAAGCGATATTTTTGTAAGAATCAACCAGTTACGCCCGGGCCGGCGTAAAAATTTTATCTAGATTTATAGGGAAGCTTTATATTGGCCTTCCATTTAACAAAACCCATCCCCTTACCGCTATACCGGAGGCCTGGTTTCCTCCAACAGCTACAAATTCAATAAAAAGGTTAAAAATTCCTGTTAATTTCTTAACCCAAAATACTTTACCAACTTTAATTTATATTTTAAACCGGCCGGTGTCAACCCACCGCATTACACCAACCCGGAAGAAAAGAAAGGCAAAAAAAAACGGGATGTAAAGGACGAGCCTTTTCATCCCGAAACCCCGGTTGTTTATATATCCGTACGCACCACCTGGTACCCCTTTTCAGTCAGCAGTTTGCTAACCGCGGAAATATGGTCATTTTGCAGGCGCAGCATGATATCTACCCGGTTGCCGCCCACTCTTCTGGAAGCCAGGGTAATAATATTAATTCCCAGCGAGCTTATGATCTCGGTTATGTTGTGCAGCACCCCTACTTCATCGTCTACCGACAGGGTCAGCCTTACTCCGGGGCTGTCAAAAGCAAATATATCGATCAGGGCTTTAAAAATATCGCTTTCAGTAATAATAGCTACCAACCGGTCGTTTTCTACTACCGGAAGAGCACTAATGCTATTTTCTTTCATTGCCAGGGCTGCTTTTTCCAGTACTGATTCCGGGGAAATAGTGATAACCTTCCTGGTCATAACCTCCGCGACTTTAACTTTGGGAAACAGGTAGTTTATTTCCCAGATGGAGAGGCTGGTGGCCGAGGACGGTGAAGCCCGAAGCAGATCCTGCCTGGTAACAATACCCACAACCTTCTCTTTGTAAATCACCGGCAGCCTTCTAATAGAGTGCTTTTTCATCAATTCCAGGGCATGCCCTACTGAATCCTCAGGGTCTACGGTAATGGGGTTCAAGGACATATAATCTTGAACCAACATGGTTATCCCTCCTAAAGAAAATTTTATGCATTACAATTCGGCAAGCCTGCAGAAAACCCTCTTCGGCAGGTAAAACCATTTCTAACTCTCCCCGGGCAGCGGGAGCTTCACAAAAAAAGTAGCGCCTTGCCCTACCTGTGATTCAAACCAGATGGTCCCGCCTTGATTTTCGATCATCTGTTTAACCAGGGGAAGACCCAACCCCACCCCCTGCTTTCCCTTAGTGGTAAAAAAATGATCAAACACCCGTGGGCGGATCTCTTCCGGTATTCCGTAACCGCTATCGGTAATGCTTATTACTACTGCCTGCCTTTCACGGTATATACTGAATTTGATCTGGTTGCCTTCCGGAGTAGCTTCCACGGCGTTGCTGAACAGATTTAAAAAAGACTGGACTAAGGCCAGGCGGTCCCCGTAAATTTTTTGTTTTTGTAACTTCTCATTCACCTCTACCTTTAAGCTAATGTTCTTTAAACTCAACATGGGCTTAGCAACCGGGAGTAAAGCATTACATATTTCTTGCAACTCAATTTCCTCTTTAATGTCCCGGGAATACCTGCTTAAATTCAGATAGCGATTTAAGAAATCCTCAATGGTATCTCCGGAGGTAATAATATTTTCCAGCATAACCGCCTGCTTTAGGGAGTCTTTGGTGATTTTGCCTATCTCTGCACTGGCTTTGATCACCGCCAGGAGGTTCCTGATGTCATGGGCCATGGCCCTGATCATCTCTCCCATGGAGGCCATGTTAAGAGACGTGGACAGTTCTCGAGTCAATTTCCAGTTTTGCCGGGCAAGCTGGAGGTATTTTTCGCAGGGCAGGCTAAATTCTATCGGTAGATTCTGATTTATCTCGGGAAATCCGTCCCATTGCAGGCAGGTTTTTTCCAGGGTTTTAAGATTTTTAGTAAGCTGATCAATATAAAACCGGCAGGTCTTGGTTATATAGAAGACCGCGGAAAACCCCAACAACCACAGAAGTAAAACTTTTATTAACAACCGGGGAAAAGAAGATATCAACCGGGCGGTAAAGGTATTTGCCGGAAAAGAGGCAAATACCTGGCCCAGTTCTCTGTCCCCCCAGTATATGGGGCTAACCTGGTAAATTTCCCCACAGCGGGGCGCAGAATACATACTGCCGCCGGAAGGCTCCCCGGGTTGTGTTTGTAATTGCAATATCCCTCCGGGTTCCGGAATTATAACCGGAATATCCCGATTTTTCTTGGAGCCCAAGACGACATGCTCTCCGATGTCACTCAGGTAGTAGCCTAGGCTGATCCTTGTGCCCTCCACCAGTTCTTGGGCCGGCAGGTGAAGCAACCGGTTTATCTCCTGAATTTTTTCTTGGCAACTGAGCTCCGAGGATTCACATATTACAGCAATCTGGCTTAAGTATTTGGATAGCGAATAATTGAACATTTTTATTATGTTTTCTATCTCTGCATTTTGTTGCCATAACAGCTCTGCGGATTCCCGCTGAAATACCTCCGCGGCCAGCAGCACAGAGCTTACAGCGGTAAAACCAATAATTATCAATACTATCCGCATGGATAAGCTCCAGGGTTTTTTACATTCCATAACCATTATTTTTTCTCCTAACCAGGCCTGGTTTAAACCCGGGGAACGAAGCCGCCTCTGCATTTACCGATCGGCAACAGTTACGGATTACGGTCTATATAAAAAATCAAAATCCCCCGGCAGTGACCGGGGGATAGGTTCGGATCCAGAAATAACTATTTTATAAGGCAAATGTTCGATCGCTAGTGCCATATCTTGCTGATTGTCAACCGATATCCACCGGAATCGAATAAATGTCAATAGTCCCGAATCAAAAAAAACAATTGAAAAACAGGTTTAAAAATTAAGTAATATATCCTCTAAAGCTCCGGCGATCACCTGCTCACTAAATCCTCGCCGCCGAAGAAAGTTTACCCACCGCCCAAGCTGGCGGTGGTTTTCGGGTTTGCCCTCTCGTTTTACTTTTTTCTCCAGGCAGCGGGCAGCTTGAGAGTGTTCCTCCTCCCGGGGATAAAGTACCGGCAACAGTTGCTCAATCAGGTGCTTATCAAATCCCTTATTAACCAGCTCCCGGCCGATGCGGATCGGGCCATATCCCTGCTGTAACCTCCGCCCGATAATCTCCCGGGCCAGTCTATGATCGTCCACATAGCGCAAGCGGGCCATCTCTTCCAGTACCCGGGCCACGATTTCTTCTTCATAGCCCTTCCCCACAAGAAAAGCGGTTAGTTCGGCGGCACTTCGCCCGCGGTAAGTTAAAGAGCGAAGAGCCTTACGGCGCGCCTCCTTATATAACCGCTCGGATTCCAATTTATCCCTGTTCCGCCTTTCTGCTTAGGTATTCCCCTTCCCCTGGTAAGCGGGTCAAAGGACTGTTTAGAGGTCCCCCGGTTTTCCGGTTAAACGAGCAAACAAAGTTCCCATAATTAGGACGAAACCGGGTTATCTTACGCTTCCTCCATCCCCTCCGGCTTCTTTGCTTCCTCTACCGGTGAGATCAGGCCATAGGCTTCCCGAACCCGGCGATCAATCTCGGCATAAAGCTCCCGATTTTGTGACAAATAATCCCGTACATTTTCCCTCCCCTGCCCCAACCGCTCCTCGCCAAAGGCGTACCAGGCGCCGCTCTTGTTTATAATTTTCATCTCTATCCCCAGATCGATCAGAGAGCCCTCCTTTGAAATCCCCTTCCCGTACAGGATATCAAATTCGGCAGATCTAAAAGGGGGAGCTACTTTATTTTTAACCACCTTGCCCCTGGTCCGGTTGCCGATCATTTCATTTCCTATCTTCAGGGTTTCCACCCTTCTGATCTCCAGGCGGATGGTGGAATAAAATTTTAAGGCCCTTCCGCCGGGAGTAACCTCCGGATTCCCAAACAACACTCCGACTTTTTCCCGGATCTGATTGATAAAAATGGCGATGGTTTGTGATTTACTGATGGCTCCTGAAAGTTTGCGCAGTGCCTGAGACATCAGCCTGGCCTGAAGTCCGACGTGGGTATCGCCCATTTCCCCTTCGATTTCTGCCCGGGGCACCAGCGCCGCTACCGAATCTATTACCAGCACATCAATAGCCGCGCTTCTCACCAGCGCCTCGGCAATTTCTAAAGCCTGTTCTCCGGTATCCGGTTGAGAAACCAGCAGCTCATCAATATTGACCCCCAAGCGGGCGGCATAGCTGGGATCCAGGGCATGTTCGGCATCAATAAAGGCGGCATATCCGCCCCGGGCCTGGGCCTCCGCAATGACATGCAAGGCCACCGTGGTTTTTCCTGAGGATTCCGGGCCAAAGATTTCCACCACCCTTCCCCGGGGCATACCTCCCACCCCCAGGGCTACATCCAGGGCCAGGCACCCCGAAGGGATAACCTCAACTCCCGGTTTCACAGTTTGGCCGAGTTTCATAATTGAGCCCTTGCCAAACTGTTTTTCAATTTGCAGCAAGGCCGCCTCCAGGGCCTTATCCTTTTCCATATATTACACCCCCGGCTGTTTTCCAATTAATGTATCATTATTCTGGATATAGTTGTTTTTCCCTGCATTTTCCGATAAATATTCTTCCACCAGGGGCTCGTATTTTGTTCCCTGTCCGGATAAATGGCTGCGGTAAAGAATAATTTTATCAATCCTTTTTGGAGTGACGGCAAACCCCTTCTCCCGGGTTAGGGCCCGGGAAAGAGCATCCGGGGACGGTGGATAAGCCGGCCGCCCCAGGGTAAGGTGGGGCACAAATTTCCGGCCTTCGTTTGCAAAACCCAGGGGAGCCAGCGCTGTTTCCAACCTAAAAAACAGATCCCCGGTCTCCGGGCGCCCTTCCTGCATACCGGTCCAGATCACCCGGGCCCGCGAAAGGTTGGGAAATACCCCCAAGCCCTTTAATCCAAAATTAAAACCGGCGACAGACGCTGCAGCCTGCCGAATAGCGGCCGCAATCTCCGGCAACCGTTTGGGATCTACTTCGCCTAAGAATTTAAGGGTAATATGCATTTTCTCCGGGGAAACCCAGCTTACTTTGCTCAGATATGACTGTAACCTTTGTTGCAATTGATGTAATTCCTGTTTCTGGATTTCCGAAAGGTTAACCGCAATGAACAGCCGCACCCTGTAACCTACTTTCAATCGCTAAACCGGTTATTTCTACTAAAATCGAAGATTCTTGCTTTCCGAGGCAGCCTGGGTAGAGGGCTGTCCCTTCCTTTAGATATTCCACCTGGAAAGGCTGTTTTCCTTTTAATTTGCAAATCGATTCTTTGCCGGTGAAGGCAAATATTCTGCTGCAATCCGACTGCCTCCGCCGGGACCATTCGGATTTTACTGATTATAAAACCTCTGCACGGTAAATGAATCCTGGAGCTGGGGAACGCTGATTAAATCTATCGCCGCCAGGGTCAATCCCCGGTTGCTGCGGTCGCCTTTTTCCCCGAAGTAAAGAATGGCCAGGCTGTACATCTGCTCTCCCGGCGACTGCAGACCCCTGATCCCGGAGGCGCCCACGCTGCCCGGATTGATAAACCAGGTGCCCTGTTCAAAGGTAACTGCCGGGCGGTGGGTGTGCCCGCTCAGGATCACCGGGACCCGGCCCTTAAAGTTTTGAGCCATCAGCAAATTGTGGGCCGCCACCAGATCAGGAGGGCTGGATTCGTCATAAAATTTTTCAAAGGCGGAATTTCCCACCGCCTTTAATTCTTCTTCCGGAGCCACCGCCATTAACTGGTTGCGGGAGGCGGGATCGGCCAGTCCCAGCACCTGTAATCCGGCAATCTCCAGCATCTGATCTTCCATTACCCGGGCCCCCGCCTGCTGCATGGTGGCTATTATCCGGGGATTATCATGATTTCCAGGAACAAATAGATAAGGCACCGACAATTCAGTGACTTTTTTTATCAGCTCCGATTCCAGATCGGTTCCATAATCCGTTATATCGCCGGTATCTATTATTGCATCGATTCGGAATGTTTGGATAACCCTGTCCATGAAATTCAAGGCTGCGGGATTATTGTGAAGATCCGATACCGCCAGCACGGTCAGGGTGGCATCCCCGGTGGGCGGGAAAGTTTGCTCCAGCTGGTTACACAGGTTTCGCATGTTGGTGCTCAACACTGCCAATTGTTCCCCGGCAGTTTTCAAGCTGTTCAGGGAATCGGCTACCAGGTCCACCACCCAGGGAGCGGCTCCGATGGCTCCCTGATAGCGGGGGCTCTTGAAGGCATTCAGATTGTAGGGTAACAATACCGTAAACCCGAATAACAGCAAAACTGTAACCGAGGCCAGTATTCCCGCCGCCGCCAAGGAGCGGATTGAAGTCCGGCGATTACCCAAAAACCATCCCCCGGCGCCGCCCAGGCCGGCTAGAGCTGCCCAGCGCAACACCCACCACAGCAATTTCTCACTTAACTGTTTTTTTATCTGCTGAGTATGGTCGGCATCCTTCAGGTTCGACAGGGTATCGGCTAAAAAATCGGGTTTGAGATTGACCAGGGTTAGTTTGATCATAAACGGGGGCCGGTGGGTAAGCGCCTTAACCTCACCCAGCGGAGGCAGAACAATCACCGTTTCTCCGCGGCTGAAGGGAACAAGCTCCAATTTGAATTCCAGGGAATTTACGGAAAAAGAGATGGCGCTGAACAGGTATATAACCAACAGCGCTCCCGCCAGGGAAAACACGGTTAAACGGCTCCAATATTTAAGCCTGGCTCCCGGTTGCCGGTTATTTTGCACGCAAGATCCTCCCCACCATGGACAAAGCTGCCTGGACGGAACGTTGTTTAATTTTTACCCGGGAACCGGTAAAATTGAACCGGAGGCAATCTTTAGAAGCCTTACTATCTATCGCTATATACACCAGCCCCACCGGAGTTTCGGGGGTCCCTCCCCCGGGGCCGGCCACCCCGGTTATTCCCACTCCCAAATCCGTTAAAAATATTCTCCTGGCGGCGGAAGCCATGGCCTTCGCCACCTCCGCGCTAACCACTCCCGGGTGTTCCAACACGCCGGGATCGATCTGCAACAATTTAATTTTGATCTCCGGCTGGTAAGCCACCACCCCCCCTTTAAAATAGGCCGAGCTGCCGGCCATATCGGTAATGGTGTCGGCCAACAATCCACCGGTACAGGATTCGGCTACCCCCAGGGTAAGGCCGGTCTCACGCAGCCTTTTGGCTACCAGCCTGCCGGTTAAATGTAAATTCACATTGATCCCCTGCCTGGCATATATTTAACGCGGCCTAATTATAGCACAGTTGCCGGGCGGCCTACCCGGCTTTGATATTTTGAGAAATAGTTTGGCGCAAAATGTCTCCGCTGATTTTCTCCCGATCAAGAAGATGTCGGGCAATACCGGTAATCAACTCCTTGCATTCGGAAAGATAGCTTAAAACCCATTGCTCCTGGGCATGTATTATCTGCTGGATGGTCTGGTGCAACAGGGCCCGGGGAAGATCCTTTATGCTGACAATTCCCAGCGGGGAAAGCCCGGAAGCCACCATCTTTTTGGCCAGGTCCACCGCCTGGTTAAAATCGCTTTCAGAACCGGTGCTTTGATCCCCCAGCACTATTTTTTCACCGGCCGAGCCTCCCAGCAACACGGCAATCTGTTTTTCCAGATGCTCCCTGGTGTAAAGGTAGTAATCCCGCTCCGGGTGCCGGCGGATGTAACCCAGTGCCTTGCCCCGGGGGGTGATGGTAACCGAAGACACCGAACCCGGTTTTACGTGCTCCCCGATCAGGGCATGTCCGGATTCATGAACGGCAATTCTCCAAATTTCCTCCGCCTCCGGCTTCCGATCCATTTTTTCGCCCAGGATAACCTTTTCTACCGCCTCCAGCAGGTGACAATCTTTGATCTGGGTGTGGCCCTCCCGCATGGCCAGAATGGCCGCCTCATTGGCCACACTTTCCAGGTGAGCTCCTGAAAACCCGAAGGTTTCCCGGGCAATTTTCTCCACGGACACTTCCCGGTGCAGCGGTTTGTTGCGCAAATGCAATTTCAGGATCTGATGTCTTCCCTCCAGATCCGGCAATTCCACCTGGACCACCCGGTCAAAGCGCCCCGGGCGGATCAGGGCCGGATCAAGGGCTTCCGGTCGGTTGGTGGCCCCTATAACCAGTATCTGCACCTGCCCGCCGGTTTCCAGGCCGTCCATTTCCACCAGGAGCTGGTTTAAAGTCTGATCATATTCCAGGTGACTGCTGTGGCTACCGCGTTTTCCCCCCAAAATATCAATCTCATCTATAAATAAAATACCGCTGTTCTTGCCCTGCCGGAGAGCTTGTGAACGACACTGTTCAAATACCTGCCTAACCCTTTGGGCACCTACTCCGGCATAAATCTCGATAAACTCGCTGCCGGCAACATTTACAAAGGATGAATGGGTGTAATTGGAAGCGGCTTTGGCCAGCAAGGTTTTACCGGTTCCGGGAGGACCCACCAGCATAATCCCTTTTAAGGGACGAATACCCATCTTTGCCAGCATTTTTGGCTTCACTATAAATTCCAGAGCCTCCAGCAGCTCCTTTTTTGCCTGCTCCTGCCCTCCGATATAGTTAAAGTTGATCCGGCCCCCGGCAGTTTTATTTTTCCCGATAGCGCCCACCCGGGGTGTTTTAAGATTGTTGAACCGGAACAGAAAAAAGAACAGCCCGGCCAATAGAATAATAGGAAACAGGCTGTTCTGAAGCAAGAGCAAGATAACTATTCCCGCCGCCGCCAGTCCAATCAACACTTCACGCATCAGAAAGCCCCCCCTCCGGTGTTACCACCTCTACTACCAGGTAAAAATAATATTCACCATCCCGGCCCTGAAGATATAAGCGATGAGAATCTACGGTAAATTCCACCTCTGTAAGCCCGTGTTTCTCCTTGATGCTAGCTATGCTTTCCGCCACCTGGCGGTAATTGCCCAGGCGCGCTCCTTCATAAAGGCTGGGAGCGGCCTCCCGGGCAAACAAATCCAGGCGCTGGTTGGGCCGATCTGCAAATTTTATTTGTAAAGGCCCCCCCAGTTCTTTCAAAGCCGGCTTTTCCACCCGGGAATAAAGATCTTGCATTGATCCCCGGTAGTCGGGCGAGGTGCTGATTACCAGGATTTTATCTCCCTGATCCTGTAAAATTTCAACCCCCTCGATTTCCTCCATTCCGGTTAGCTGTTCCACCAGCGGTGCCTCCTTCAAATAACGCTGATGATAATAGCTGAATCCCGCCCACAGGCCCAGGGCTAGAGCTGCTGTAACCACAATCAGCGGCCAGCGCAGGTTATTCATGGTTAAACCCCTTTAGCTAGTTGACATAATATACCCGATTATAACAAATCGCCTCCGGCCAGGCAAGCCGACCGTAAAAAATTTTAAGCTGGGTAAGATCCGGAAATCTCGGATAGAAGTTCCGGCATCCGCAATAAACCCAATTGCCCATTGGCGATTGTCACCCGGCCCGGGGAAGCGGCCGGGCATTTTGGCATATATTCACTAAAATATATTAAAAATTAGACAGGAAATCGCCCAGACCGGAGGCGCGTTCCCGGGTGCGCTTTACCGCCAATTCCAGCAGTTCCAGGGAGCCTACAAAGGTCACAGATTTTTTGGCACGGGTGGTCGCAGTATAAAGCAGCTCCTTTGTCAGCGGCCGTACAGGCACCGTCGGCAATAAAATAGCCACATGCTCATATTCGGAGCCCTGGGCTTTATGTACAGTGGTAGCCCAGGCCAATTCAAGTCTCCCCCGAAGCGTTTCCAGGGGGTAGGCCAAAAAGCCGTCACCCCGGGGAAAAACCGCCATCAGCCCGGCAGGGCGGGGCCCGGCCTCGGAGAAAGGTCGGACCATCAGCAACAGGCCCGAATCGCCGTTAAAAAGACGCAGGTGGTAATCGTTCCGGGTTACCAGTACCGGCTCACCGGGTAAAAAGTAAGATTTAGGATATGTTCTACCGGCAGCGGCCAGTTTCTTGCGCCACCGGTAATGAAATCGTTCGTTAACGGCCTCGGAGCCGGTTCCACCGGCAGTAACCCGGGTTACTGAGAGAGCGCGAAACCGGTCGTAATGATCAAGTACCACTTTTAGATCATCGGTGGTTTTTTCGTCAAAACCGGCCGGCCCGCTGGGATATTCCCGCAGCAGGCGCTCCTTTAAATTCGGCAGTTTGCAGCAAAATAAATCCTCCCAGCAAATTAAGAAAGATTCCAGCTCCTCCCGGTTTCTTGCTTCCAAATGCTCCACTCCCTGGAAGCCAAGATTGGCGGCCTTTTTCACGATTTTAAAGGAATCGGCGGCGGCGGTCGCCGGAGACAAGCGGTCGTTAATGGCGGCGGCCACCTCCAGGATCCTTCTGCCGGCGGCATCTTCTTTTCGCGCCCGGTAACTATGTTTCAGAACCAGGGCTTTCGGCGAACGGCAGAGGTCGCGCAGCACCGCCCCGACCCCGATCGCCGGCAGCTGATCCGCATCGCCTAAAAACACCACCCGCGATGCAGGCTGCAGGGCCCGTAGAAGCTGATCCGTCATCGCCAAATCGATCATCGAACTTTCGTCTACAATGATCAGTTTTTCCGAAAGGGGATTGTATTCGTTGTGCCAAAACCTGTCCTCAAAAGGCGAATAGCCCAGTAGACGGTGAAGGGTTAATGAGGGCGGGCAGGCATTGGCCAACCGGCGGTCGGCAGTTCCAGGTTTGGGTATGGAGGCCAGGTGGTCGGCAATAGAGATGCGCAGGCGATCGGCTGCTTTTCCGGTAGGGGCCGCCAGAGCCACCGACTCCAGCGGCGGATAGCCTATCCGGGCCAGTGCCCGGAGCACACCGGCCACAATGGAGGTTTTACCGCTTCCCGGGCGTCCGCTGATAATGGCTATCCGGCTGGATAATGCCGCCAGTATAGCTTCTTTCTGCCCGGCATCGAGTTCGATTTTCCCGGAAGGTCCCACCGGTGGATTGTCAAACACCTCCTGCACCGCTTTTCTAAGGGCTTGCTCCGCCTTTTCGTTTACCGGCTTGCCGCCTTCGGCCGGCCGGTCGCTCAAGCGGGCGCGCAGATTTTCGCCGACCCGGTTTTCCAGGACATGAAACTTTTGAATATAAAGACGGCCGCCATCCAGGATCAGCGGACGATAGTCATCGGGGCCTCCCCAAATTGCCGACAGGCCCCGGTTAACCGGACCGACGCCTACCGGTGGCACCGCTGCCAGTAATTCCTCGATCGCGGCCCGTTCTTCGGCAGTAGCATTAAATTCTTCCAGCACCCGGTGCAGGTATCCGCCGGGGGCAAGGGGCAGATGGGTGTTTCCTTCGGCGGAAGCAAGCCGAACCGCCAGCACCAGGAGCATCATCGCCCGCTGTTGTCGGATATGCAGGGCCCCTCCGGATAAGCGCACCAGTTCCCAGGCCAGGTAAAGCTCCTCCGGGCCCAGATCCAGATGTTTTATCCGCGGCAGAAAATCCTCCGGGAAGGGCGGATCATCGCCATCGCCCGTACAAGAGGCGCATCCCCGGGGTGTTAGATTGAAACCTGCTTTCATTATTCCGGCCTCCCTGCCCGCTATTTTTATTGGATGATCCGGAAAGAATTATCGCCCCATTCCCGGCCTTCAACCATCACTTGGTTTCAGCGGGCGGGTGAGATCGCCCCTCCCTGCTCCCCGGCCCTCACCACCGGCTACCGGCGTCCACGGTGATGACCTCTCCTCCCCAGTCCCGCCTGCCGACCAGCCGTTGTTCCCCTGCAAGCACCTCCCGCCAGGAAGGACGGGAGAACCAGGCGCCCCGGCTATACCCGCCGGTATCAGTTGGCGGCCCCATCCCCCGGATAAACAGATAAAGGATCCCGCCAAACAGCGATTCGTATTCCTTTTCCCACCTGATATCCAGCAAACGCAAAACGGCCAACCGGTAGATTTGCGCCTGCAGGCTGTAGTTTTCCTTCACCTGGTCATTTATATTTTCTTCTTCAAAGGAAGAAAGGGAATCGCTCTTCCAATCCACAAGATAAATTTTATCCTCGTGCTCGAAAACCAAATCGATCAGTCCCCGGAGGTAGCCGCGGTGGGCTCTAAAGGGTAATTCGCCCGGATCGATCTTTGCAGCCGGCGCTCCTTCAATTTTGGCCAACAGCGGATGAAAGGACTCCGGTATGGGAAAGACAAAAGACATTTCCGCCTGCGGCCGCTTGCCGGAGGCGATTCCCCCGGGCATTTCCAGTAAAAAATTTTTTTCCCGGTTGAGTACTTTTAAAGGTGTTCGGAAAGCACTGTAGACCAGGTGCAGGGCTTCCGGCAGGTACACTTCCGGAAAACCGTGACGGCGGGCGGAGGTTGCTGCCCGATCCTGCACCTCGGGGAGCGCCGACCAATGCTCGAAACTACGCTCCGCGATGGCGGCGGTTTTAGTTTCCTCCAGCAGGGCATGGAGAAATATCCCGGTCTCCCGCCCGCCGGGCAGCGCTCGGCTGCTTTCTACCGGCGATGAGCTTTCCCCGGTCGGCCCGACGGGGAGGTAATCGATTTCGGCGGCTACCTCCTCGCTTCGCCAGCCGGCCTGACTCTCCTCTTCAGGGGCGGGCAACTGCCGGCTTTCGCCCCGGCTCATCCGGGTATAGCTGGTCAGCAGGACACCGCGTCTTCCGGGCTTTATTTTTTCCGCCTCTTTTGCCCTCGAGGGCAAAGACGACAACTGTTCCCAGGGCTGCTTTTTAAATCCCCTATCAATTTTCTCTCCCGGGCGGCGGGGACCCCCCTCCACCGAAACCTCCCGCATAAGAAATAGTCGCCGATCGCCGAACAGTCCCTTTTGGCGGAGAAGTTCCAGGCGATCCTGCAGAAGCCGATAGAATCTGCCGAGGCCGTGGTAACCATAAAAACGGCCTTCCTTCTTATCGCCGCCGTTCTCTCCGAAATAGGGCAGGTAGAGGCGGGAGCGGGCTCTGGTCAGGGCCACGTAAGCCAGCCGCTGATTTTCCTGCCGCTCTTCTTCATCGATGGCCTCTTTTATCTCCCCACAGGCCCTCCCCACGTGCAGGCAACGCCGGTTATTTTGGTGGTAGATCCGGGTATCGAAGGCGCCGGTTTGCGGGTTGCCAAGTCCCCCGGCCCAAAATATTACCTCCGCCTCCAGCCCTTTCGCCTTGTGCATGGTTAAAATCTGCACCGCCTCTTTATCGGTTTCCAGGCGCTGCATATCCCCCTCCCGGCCCCCCGGCGCCCTCCGGCCGTCAATCAAGGCTTTCAATCCGCGGGTCAGCTCACTCAGGGTAACCGGGCGGGCATGGGCTTCGGCCAAAAGCAGCTCAAAGATGTGAAGATAGTTGGTCAGCTCCCGCTCTCCATCGAAAAAGATCAACCGCCGGATCAGGCCGGAAGTAGTGAGAATATCGTCAAAGAGGCGAGCCCACTCCCGGCTATCGGCCAGCCGCTTCCAATTAAGAAGATGAGCGATCAACGGGTGATGTTCATCGACCCCCCGCCAGCTTGGCAGTTCTTTTAAAGGGATCTCGAAAAAAGGGGTTAACCAGGCCGCCATCCGGGCTGCCGGTTCCTGCGGCGAGACAATGGCGGTCAACAACCGGTAAACTTCCTCCGCTTCGGCGGTTTTAAAAAGGCCCTCCAATTTGTAAAAAGCATGGTGAATACCGTAACGGCGCAGCACCTCGCCAATTTGGCGGCCCTCCCGGGTACTGCGGGTGAGTATGTAGATATCGCCCAGCCGGATCAGCTCATGTTTATATTGTCCGCTTAGCTTGTCTTTCCGGTAAACGAACAGGCCGCTCTTCGGGTCTGTTAAGCGAAAGATTTCGCCGGCGATAAAATGGGCCAACCCCCGTCTAAGGGAGGGCAGATCCGGAGCCTCGTTTTCACTGTAAAAATGCATCAGGTGCACCGGTGACCCCGGCTTGCCGCCCTCTAAGGCGCTTTTAGTAAGTTTGCCCCACTTAACGGGCTCGTCGTAGCGATTCAGACCGCAGAAAAAAGCATTTCCGTTTTCATGGCTACCGGTCAAAATGGCGTTTACCGCCTCAATTATCTCCTCGGTGGAGCGGTAATTCTTCTCCAGGGGCAGTCGACAGGCAGCGTATTTTTCCAGCAGGTGATTTTTTGCCAAATCGTAGGTGTGGACATCCGCTCCCCGGAAACCGTATATGGCCTGCTTGGGATCACCGATAATATAGAGGTGATTACCACTTTTCCCCTCGACAAAAATTTTTTTAAAAATTTCCCACTGCACGGGGTCCGTATCCTGAAATTCATCAACCAGGGCAAATTTCCAGCGCCGCCGCAGGATATCCAGAAGCGCCGGAGCATTCTCCCCGCGCAGCGCTTCTCTCACCCCCAGTAACATATCGTCGTAATCGATCAGCCCCAGGGACAGCTTTCTCCTCCTTAGCCGTCTCTGGATACGGGGCAGCAGGCAGTAAACAAAAAAGCTGATTTCGGAGGCGGCCCGCAGCGCCATTTCATTCGCGCAGACAGAAAGCCTTTTTAGGGGATCCGGCGCCCCCTCGGCGGCCGCCGCCCGCCGCAGGTGATTAATCTGAGTGTCGTCTAGCTTGTTAATGCTACATTCTTTTTTCAGCCAGTTCACCAGCGTTTCCACCGCCTGCCGGATATCCGGTTCCTCCCCGGCGGAAAAGGTGCCCACAGTTTCAAAGAGCCGATTCAAAAGTCTCAGGTATCCGTTTTTTTGATTGCGGTTGGTAAAAAAGGATTGAACGCTGTTTTGCAGCTGCTTTTTTTCAGGGAGACCTTTCAAAGCCTCCCAAAAACCAACCGGATCCCAGAGGGGGGTCAATAAAGAGCGATCCGGATCGGGGCAACCCTCCCGGTGGCATTGGTAAAGCAGTGCCTGCAGATCCTCCAACCGGTTTTCCTCCTCGATCCATCGTTTCAGGGCATTGCCGACCGGACTGTCCTCCGCCAGGGCCCGGCGTATCTCTTCTCGAAAGGCCGGCCCAAAGATTTCCCGGCCGTCCACCTGTTCCTGTTTAAAGAGAAACCCCCCTAAAAAAGCCTGTTCGGAGAGTATGCGCTGACAAAAACCGTGGATAGTGGAAATGGCGGCTCCGTCGAAGCGGAAGAGGGCCTCCTGAAGACGGTTTCTGGTGACGTCGTCCACCGCCCAGTAGTGCTCCAGATCTTCGGTCGGTTTTACCGTCAGACCTTCGTCGCAGATCCGGCGAATGAGCGATCTCACCCTTTCCCGCAGCTCCCGGGTGGCGGCATCGGTAAAGGTGACTACCAAAATCTCCTCAATGCGGGCCCGGTTATTAATAATTAGATCCAACACCAGGTGTTCCAGGGTAAAAGTTTTGCCGGTTCCGGCCGAAGCCTCAATAACCACGTGCCCCCGCCGGAAACCGGGATTGGCCAGGATCTTCGGCCGGGGATAATAGGCAATGGTCATGATAGAACCTCCCGGCTGATTATCCTTTGAAAGAGGGGCTCAAAGCGCCGCTCGACCATCTCTTTCACCGCAGCGGCAGGGGGCGGTTCGTAAAGCCGCGGCGAGGGCACCGGCCCCCACAGGCTGGGAAAATAGGATCGCTCATTGGCAGCCATCCTTTTGATCATTAATGAGAGACTGGTGCCGTTGACCGGGGATTTCGCCCCCCGCTCCCAATATTCTTCAAAAACCGCATTGCAGGGCAGCAGGTAGGCATGGGGGCCGGTCAGCAGATCCGCCGCCAGCGCCGCCAGCCAGGAGCGGGCCTGCTCGGGAGAAAGGGGCTTTAGGGAAACGCGCAGGGCCCCCGGATCATTTTTACCGTCTGCAAATAAAATTAAAATCTGCTGTTCCCCGCTGCCGGCTGCGCCCACCGCCGTGAGGGCGGCCAGGGTAATAGCTCCCCGCAGGATATAGCGAAAATTTCCGGCCCAGATATTTTTGCTGTCCTTTAACGGCGGTTTTTTAGACTGAGGCGATAGAGCCAGCAGGCGGTTTTCCGATAACCCTTCAGTCAGGCCGCTGATCCGGACCGGGATAATTCGCTTCTGATTATCGGGCTCCGCGAGGGGTATTTCCAGAACCAGCGGGTCGAACACTTCCCCGCCGCTTTCCGGGCGGTGGGAGCGTCCGAAACGGGCCCGGTGCAAACAGCCGGCACCGTCGGAATCAAGGGCGCTTTTACCTTTAATCTCCAATTTCTCCAAAAATGATAGCCATCCCCTGATAATTAGCAGATGCCGTTCTTTAATGGCGCGCCCTAGAGCCCCTGCCGGCACCTGTCCCGCCAGCAGCGCTCTTAGCGACTGTTCTTCGTAAAAAGTTTCTACCGGTGCCCCCTTTACAGCCGCCGCCTTGTAGAATACATCGTTTAAAAGGGTTGTTTCCACCAGGCGGTTGATTTCAAAATCTTCTTCCTGCCGGTCGGTTAAATCTTCATCTACCTCGGTCAGCCCCAACAGCGCGGAGGCCCAACCCTGCATGGGGCATTCCAGGAAACGCCGCAGCACGGAAAGGGATAAAGAGGCGGGGGTTTCCAGGGTGCTTTCGCTTTCGTCGTCGCCGAATCTGGTGGCGGCGGTGAGCGAAGCGGCCGGCGGGGGCTCACCGGGAAGACCCAGCATTTTTAAAAGCACCGCCTGCCCCTCCCGGTTGCCGGTACTCGTAATGGAATCAAAACCCTCCACCGGTCTGCCTCTCTCCTCCCGGCCCCGGTAGCCATGCCACTGCCGGGAGATTTCCCGTATTCGCGCCTCTACCCGAGCCTCGTCAAAAAAAGTATCCTGCCGGGTAAACTCTTCGTCATAGCGACGAAGCGGTAAGGGCGGTTCTACGGTTAACAGCCCGATTCCCCGGGGTCCCAGGTAGCCGAGTTCAAGAATATGGAGAAGCTCCTGCACCACCGCCGAGGGTTGCAGGGTATCGCCGGTATGCTCGTCCCGGTTTACATAGGAGAGGTAAATCCTTTCCCGGGTGCAGAGCAGGGTTTCCAGGAACATGTAGCGATCCCGCTCCGAGGGATCCACATCACCCTGGCGGCGCCGGGCTGAGCGCAGATCCAGAGCATCCCTTTGGGCGGAGGCCGGAAAAAGCCCCTCGCCAAGTCCCAGCAGAAAGATCACCCGAAAAGGAATGGCTCGCATGGGTACAAAGGTGGAGACCGCCACCCCTTCAGCCAGGTACTGGCCCCGGCTGCCCGTAAGTGAATCCAGGGCCCGGCCGGCAATCTCCGCTGCAATCCGGCCACTAACCCGGTAGCCCAGATCCATTAGCTCCAGTTTTCCCAGGATCCGGCGCAGCAACCGCCGATCTTCCTCCTCGCCGTGCAGGTAGGCGCCGATCTGGGAACAGTAAAATTTGGCCCAGTTACTGAGGGTCATCCACTTTTCGCGCACATAGCGGGCATCGGCTAAAAGCGAGCGGGCCAGCAAGCCGAAACGGGCGGCGGTAGTAGCCGCCGGGCCCAGGGCCTCTTCCACCAGCCATTTTCGATCACCGATTTTAAATATTCGCTGATCGCCGCTTTTTTCCCCGGTCATAAAGGCCCCCAGGGCCAACCGCCTGATCCCCTGGTCCCAATTGTAAATATCTTCATCTATATAGGTATCGCGGTGATCCCGGTGATCGGCGCCGAAGATAATGCCCAGTCTTTCGGCCAGCAACGCTAAATCCTCGGCGGTTCCGGCCCCCTCATCAAAGCCCTTGATAACTGCGGGATGCCCCATGAAGGCCAGCATCTCGGAGCGGGAAAAACAGCCGAAAGGCAGTTCTAGCAGCAGGGTCATCGCTTCAATCATCCGGCTGCCGGCACTCCCCGGCAAATCGGTTATGCTGGCGGGGAGATCGTGAGCGGCGGCAAAAACCGCCTCGATCATGGGCAGGTAGCGATCCTGCTCGGCACTGTTTACAATGATCGCCACATCGCTAAAGCGAAGGGGTTCTCCTCCCAAAGGGCCCTTATCCGAAGCTACCAGCCTCCAGATTTCATCGGCTACCCATTCCACCTCCCGGCGCACCGAGGGAGCGGCCACCAATTTGATCGTATCATCTGCTTTCTGCGGTCGGTCTGCCGGCGACTCCAGGCTTTTCCCCAGCTCTTCTTCCGGGGCGCGGTTTAAAATATCCAACTGCAGGCGGTGAAGCAGTCCGCCCCCCTTCTCCAGGGGGTTTTCAAAAGCATCGGTAAAATCATATTCGGTTAACTCTCCCAGCAGGCGCATATGCTCGGCGCCGGGTCGTCCCCAGTAAAGTAGAGCCGGGTTGTCCATCTCATAGATGCCAAAGGGATCCCGGGCTACTTCATCCGCCCCCGCCTTCCCGGAAAATTGTTCCCGCCGGTCGTACTCTCGATCCAGGTGAAGATAATGCCCCCGGGGTGTCTTCACATCCTCCCAGAACATGGCACAGGGATTCAGGGCATAGATTTTAAGATCGATAATCTCACCCAAGAAAGCCAAGAGGTGTTGAAAGATGCGGGCCAGGTAGGAAATGCCGAAAATATGAACCGGAGGCAGGTTTTGATCTCGGAGGTTTGCAAACAACTTGTTTTCAAAGGGCAGCAAATCCATGGTTATCCAGCGCCCGCCCGTTTTAGGGGGATTTTTTTCAAGGATGCCATCGCGGCCAAACACGGTTCGCCAGAGGGCCCGCTGCCAGTTAACGGTGGTGGTGAGCGATTGGTCAAATTTCTCCGGATTTGCACAGCTTTCATCGGAGAGCACCTTAAACCTGTTCTCTTCTCCTCGCCAGGCGGCGATCATTTCCGGCCGGGAAAAACTGTATTCCTGAAAAAGAAAAGCCAGGCGCGCAGCCAGCTGCACCCGGCGCAGATCGATCCCGTCGGTGATCAGATGAGCATCCAAACCATGAGCAGACAATTCCTCTTCACCCTTGTTTCCCACAGTGCTCTGCAGGTAGCTGTTTACCGGCCGCAGCTCTTCAGTTTGAAGAAGCTGGTCGTCAAGGAGCGCCGCTAAAATGGCCGCCTCCGCAATATCAAGATCAACCAGTTTCATCTCGCCGGGACAGGCTTTTAAAACCAGCTCACCGATAAAGCGATTGAGCCAGCTGAAGCGCAGGTTGGCCGATATGCCGGTTAACTGGGCCAGTCCCAGGCGAACCCAGGTCTCCATGTTCCGGTTGGGCACCACCAGCTCCACCGGTTCCAGGGGGTGAGCGCCTCCCCCCCGCCGCTGCCGGAGATCGCCGGCCAGTTCCCTTAGCAGGCATTCGGTTTTGTTGGAAAAAACTAGCCTAATCATAGAAATTCCCCGGTTTTAAACTGGTAGCATCGCACCAAATGCAAAGTGGCAAATGCACTTGGCCATTATTTTACATTTATTCTCCTGTGCTCGGCAATTACCTTCTTTTATATTTTTTCTACAATTGCAATTCGTTGGGATCCCATCCCAGAACGTACATTTGCGTCCTCGTGATATAGCGATAACGACCATTGGGCATGAGATGGAGTTTTTTGTTTACATTATTGCGAAATATCTCCTCTTTACCCGGCAGCACCTCTCCAAGATTTGATAAAAAGGCATAAACCTCCTCCTTTGTATCGGCCTCGTACTCCCAACCTCCATCGACATAATTTACGGTGGGGTTGGCCCCCAAATCATAAAGAATATTGAAAGGCACATTCATACCCAGCTCCCGGATATCGTGAGAGGTATTGCTCAATTCCTTCATTTTCTCTTCAAGATTGTCAAGCCACTCGGAGGTAGCGCCGGCGAACAGATCCGCAAGCACATGGCGATATGCTATTGGTTTGCTGAATGAAAGAGAATAGCAATATTTGGTGGCTGCGCTGCTGAGTTTAACTATGTCTGCCTGTGCCGGTGAAATACAGGCCACCACGATGTCGTGTTTGGGGAAATCCACCCCCGGCGTTACCCGGTGCCAGTTTGAAACTTGAATTATTGAAACATTGGTTAAGCCCTCTTTTTGAGCATTTTGCCTGCACCGTTCCAACATGTCTGCACCGGAATCAAGCCCGGTAACCTGCTTTGCCCTTTTCGCCATGGGAATAGTCAGCCGCCCCGTGCCGCAGCAGGCGTCAAGAACCGTGTCCTCAGCAGAGAGTTTAAGAGCGTCGACCTGTCTTTGGGTGAATTCCTTTTCAAACTCCATTCTTTTATCCCATCCCTCGGCCCACGTATCCCAATAGGCCACCTCCTCATCGCCGGTACTTACCGCCCACCCCGTCATTTTCTCCAATATTCTCCAATTTACAATCCCCATCCCCAAGGCCCCTTTCTTAGGCAAGTCTGTAATCAGCGAATTAAATTATAGCTCCGCATACATTGCGCCCCAGTTTTTCCACAAAGGTCAATTTTATACTGGTGTTATATATTTTGGATAATAGATCTTCACTGACCGTCTCCTTTGCCGGTCCCACCGTTAGATGGCCGTCTCTATCCATCACCCCCACCAACCCGCCAAGCATGATTGCATGGTCAGGATTATGGGTGGTAAGGATAATAGCAATTCCCTTAAGCGCCAAAGACCTTATCATCTTTATAATCTTCACCTGGTTTCCAAAATCCAGTGCCGAAGTCGGCTCATCCATTACAATTATTTTGGGTTCCTGTACAAGTACCTTGGCTACCTCCACCTGTTGTCGCTCTCCTCCGGAAAGTTCGGTGTAATTTCTAGATATCAGGTGAGATATGCCCATGGTTTCAATAATTTGCCTACAAATTTCATGATCATAATCGGAAGGCACCCTAAAAGTGCTGATATAGGGAGCCCTGCCCATCAGGATGTAATCTTTTACCTCGTAGCCAAAGGCGGGATAGGTGTGCTGCTGCATATAACCGACTATTCCGGCAATTTCAGCCCTCTTCATAGTCACCATATCTTTGCCGTTAAGCAGGATACTGCCGGAATTTAAGGTATTAAAGCCTGTAATACAGTTCATAAGCGTAGATTTGCCGACCCCGTTGGGACCGATGATACTTATTATATCCCCCGCACTGAGTTCCAATGAAACGCCTAGAAAGATGGGACGTTCCTCTAGGTACCAAAAAGATCCGTTCTTAATTTCCAGCAACAGGCTCATTTTATCTTTATCCTTTGTTTGTATAATAACCAGGCATATAAGGGAGCCCCTACAAAACCGGTGATGATCGACAATGGTATTTCCGCGGTAGATATTGATCTGGCAATTGTATCGGCAACAATCATGAAGGAAGCTCCCGCAAATATGGATAACGGCAAGAGCCTGCGATTATCCGGGCCCACAATCAGCCTGCATAAATGTGGAATTATCAGTCCTATCCATCCGATGGTCCCGCTTATGCATACCGAACATGCCGTTAAAATCGTAGAGCACAACACCACAATCCCCCGTGTTCTTTTGACTTCCATCCCCAGTGCGGCAGCCTCTTTGTCGCCCAAAGAAAGTATACTTATTCGCCAGCGTAAAAGAATCAGAATTACAAAGGTAACAAACATGAGGGGAAAAACCGAAAGCACATCAATGCTCTTTACATTGGCTATACTCCCCAGCTGCCAGTACATTATGGAGGCCAGCTCACTTTCCGGATCTGCAGTATATTTTATAAAGCCCAGTACCGAATGCATGAATCCCGATACAATCACCCCGGACAACACCAAAATAAGTATGGACTGATTTTTAATTAGTTTGGGTATTGAGGTTGTAAGTAAAACCGCAATTATCCCTCCGACCAGGGCCAGCACTCGCACCCCGGGGGAGCCCATATGGGTTATTATGGCAAAAGCGGCGCCTACACAGGAACCTGCGGATACGCCCAGCAAATCGGGAGACACCAGGGGGTTTCTAAAGACCCCCTGGTAAGTTGCTCCCGACAAGGACAATCCGGCCCCTACCAGTATCGCCGCCGCTATTCTTGGCAAGCGTACCCTATAAACCACCATCTCCATGGTTGATGGGACCGCATAGCCTGCTTTAAATATTCCCTGGGTCAAAATATTAAAGACATCGTTTATACCCATTGAATACTGGCCAATACAGACGGCAGCAATACTTAAACATGCGGTAAGAATTATTGTGAACACCAATATTCCATTGTTGGCAAGCCGGTTATTCTTGATTATCATTGAGTGTCGCAACTATTCAGAGCCTTTCTATTCCCAATTAACCGGATCAGAGTGGATTTCCGGGTATTTGAACCTGTCATCTCCTTTAAGTTCAAACATGTCGATACCATGGCGGGCCTTGTAGAACAGGGCCCGGGTTTCGACGATAGCCTGTCCAAGAATTCCTATCAGGTTTCTAATCATGGTTTTTTGCACGGGCCATAGCTCTTCACCCTTGTGCTTAAGAAAATTTTCCATGGTAATCAGCAAAAAATGGGTATCCGCCGGTTGTATTGTGCGTTCCGATTGGGGACCTATCCGCCAGTTAAACCCGCTGGCAGTGGGCACCTTGCCGGCCAGCAACCCGGGAGTGGCAAAACCGCCCACCAAAGACCATTTTGAGCGCTTAACCCCGGTGATCTTTGTTTCCTCCGGAGGAGTGCTGCCCAGGCAAAAATACATGTATGTAGAGTCATATTCATCAAAAATGGAAGTGCCTTTTTTAACCGTGTATAAAGGCGGTTGCATGGCCTCCATCAATTTCACCGCCTCTTGGGGATCAATATCTACAAATAACGGAGACTGCGAATAGGCATCAATCCATTTGTAGTAATCCAGTGCCATATGGTTTATTTCCTTTCTTGCGGATTTGCGATCAAGTTTTTATATAAATTTAATTATTGATAGGTAGGGAACAAAATGTCTTTTATTTCTTCATCGGACACCGGGTAATTATAGAATTTTGCATAAAACTCCCTTACAATCGATTCCATATCCACCTCCTCAAATAATTCGGGCTGGATCACAGTGGCGGCCCACAAACTCTGCAGGGCCTCGTCGGCACTGCGCACGCACCAGGGAAAAACACCGCGGGGATTTACATAGATCCTATCGTTTTTGATCGCAGATACTGTCGCCAATCTTTCATCGGTTTGGTATTCATTCTTAAACGAGTAATCCCGGCAGATAATAACCTCCGGATCCCACTCCAGGAATTGCTCAACGGAAACATCTTCAAACATTCCCTTGATTCCCATTTCCGCGGCTATGTTTATTCCGCCCCCTCTTTCAATCCAATCGGTTACAATTGAAATCTCACCTTCCGTATTCAAAATGCCGGCGGCAGCGTAAAATACGGCAGGGCGGTTTTCCCTGGCGATGGAATCGGTAATAACGGTGGCCTGCGCCATGTTGTCTTCAAAATAGGCGACCAGTTCTTTTGCTACTGCATATTCCTTTTCTCCCATAACCTCACCAACCATCAGAATAGTGTTAATGATGTCCTCGGTGCTGGAGGTTTTGGTTAAAAGTACGGGGACATCCAAACCTGCAATGGTCTCTTTTAGTTCTACCGTTGAAACAAAGACCACATCCGGTTTGTTTGCAAGCAATGTTTCTACGTTTACCTCATCGGTTCCGGTAAACATTTTGACATTGTTGGCAAGCTCCGGGTACATCTTCATATACCATTCATTATTGGCATTAGAATCATTGACTGCGATGTTTTTTTCAGGGCAGCCAAGCAAAAGAAAGATTGCTTCCAGGGCCGGATAGCTGGCGCATACCTTGCTAACAACCGCCGGGATCTCTATTTCTTCACCTGACAAATCAACTACGGTTCTGGTATCAATTCCCCCACCGCTTTCTCCATTATTACCCGCGCCCTGATTAGTGCATCCGCTAAACACCGAAGCAACTAACAGCATCACGATAAAAGTGAAAGATAGATATTTTTTCATTTGGCCTTCTCCTTCTGTTACGTTGTTCTTTTTAACCTGCTGTAAAACTGGCTACGAAATACTCCGAGGATCCATTCTTTTTCTAACGAATCAGCTGGTGACCACCTCTCTGTCTCTCTATTTAGGGTTGATATTTTTAGCATCGCCCTTTACCCTTTAATTGAAGGCGCCGGACTAGTAAATCCGATCCCCGGTTCATTAAAATCCGTATTCAGGAAAAAAATAAAGCGCCCCCTACAGAAGAGGCGCATAAAATCAGCATTTATGTCTCTTCTTTCCAAAATCGGGAGGCTTCACCGTTTCCAGCAAAACCCTCAGGGCATGTTTTCCCCTACGGTTGGCCTCCTTGCCCGAAGGAGTAGGCCGGCCAACTCGAAGAGCTGTAACTACATATTTTATTTTGTTTGCAAGTTTACCATACCTTCCAAGGCGCATCTACTAAAATAGTGACAATTACCAGGGGATAATATTGGAAGATATCACAGGGCCGGTTTTTTGCTTGCCATCTCAAAAATTGTGGAAAGAAACTGCTCCGGGGTTTTTGCCGGGCCGGCTGTAGATAATAGCCCCGTTCTCTGTTATAATTTTCTCAAAACGAAACCCCGAAAGGGGAAATCGCAAACATGAACAAACCAGATATAATTAATATGGCGGAAGAATTTGTAATTAATTCCCCGGGCAATTATGTTAATAAGGAACAAGCTATTTCCGAGAATGTTGAAGGATTGAAAATATTCGATTCGCCGATTTTTGCATTTGGAAGCGCCGAGGATGTGCTGTTTGAATATCTAATCAGGCAAAATGCAAACCTGGAATTCCATATGCCTCCCAAAAAATGGCTGCCCGGCTCAAAAACCGTGATTTCTTTTTTCTTGCCTTTTAGTCGGGAGCTTAAAAACAGCAATATCCGAAATTTGCGGTTTCCCTCCGAGGGATGGCTTCACGGGCGGATTGAGGGGCAGGCTTTAATAGATAAATTGTCCCTCCATTTAAAGCAACAATTACTGGATGCCGGGCAGGAGAGCGTAATTCCTTCACTGGATAATAGGTTTTGGAGCAAAAGAAGCCCGGATTCGGACCCGGTATTTCCGAACGCCGAATATACCAGCAATTGGTCGGAAAGGCATGTCGCTTATATCTGCGGCCTCGGAACATTCGGGTTATCAAGGGGATTGATTACCCGCAAAGGCATTGCCGGAAGATTTGGGAGCATTGTTTCGGCCTTACATTTACAACCGGACCAAAGGGAATATACCGGCATTTATGACTACTGCACCATGTGTGGCAAATGCGCCGGCCAATGCCCCGTAAACGCAATATCTCTGGAAAAGGGCAAGGATCACCCCCTATGCTGGTCTTACATAGAATTTACAAAAATAAAGTTCAAACCCAGGTACGGCTGTGGAAAATGCCAGGTAGGGGTGCCCTGTGAAAGCCAGATACCGGTATAAACCAGCCGGGTCACTGCCGCCCGGAATCGGAATAATTTGGTAGGGCAAACGGAATCCGCTTAAATTTTTGGCTCCGGGCCTCCGAAATTGGTATAATAACCCATAAGGGGCGGCTTCTTTAATCGGCCTTGGTCAATTTAAAAATAACTATCCCGGAGGCCCAAAATAATATAAATGCCAGGGAGGTACACAATGAAGCGAAAGATTAAAAACAATGTTTACTGGGTTGGCAAGGTAGACTGGGAATTAGAATGGTTTCACGGCGCAGACTACTCCATCAATAACGGATCAAGCCAAAACGCATACCTTATTTTAGAAGAACAGACAGTTCTCATTGATACAGTCTGGAAGCCCCATTCTGCTGAATTCGTAGATAATTTGGCCGGGGAAATAGATTTGGATAAAATAGATTTTATCGTGGCGAACCACGGCGAGATCGACCACAGTGGCGCTTTGCCGGCTTTGATGGAGAAAATCCCCAATACCCCAATTTACTGCACTGCCAACGGGGTGAAATCCCTGACCGGGCAGTTCCATCACCCGGAATGGAACTTCAAGGTGGTCAAAACCGGCGATTCGGTCGAAATCGGTAACGGAAAAAAGCTTGTTTTTGTGGAAATGCCGATGCTCCACTGGCCGGACAGCATGGCCACCTACATGACCGGCGAGAATATCCTGTTCTCAAATGATGCCTTCGGTCAGCACTATGCTCTGGAGGAGCTGTTTAACGACCAGGCAGATAGCTGCCTGCTCTGGGCGGAGGCCATAAAGTATTATGCCAACATACTTAATCCCTTCTCACCGTTGGTAAAAAAGAAAATAGAAGAGATCCAATCCCTTAACCTGCCGATTGATATCATTGCTCCCAGTCATGGCGCCATCTGGAGGGACAACCCGCTAGAGATCGTAGAAAAATACTATGCATGGTCCCAGGAATACCGGGAAGACCAGATCACAATAGCCTATGACACCATGTGGGAAGGCACAACACGGATCGCCCACCGGATAGGCGCAGAAATTACCCGGATATCCCCCGGCACAAGGGTTAAGATTTTCAACGTCTCCAAGGCCGATAAAAATGATATTATGACCGAGGTTTTCAAATCGAAGGCGGTTGCAGTCGGCTCGCCCACCGTGGGGCGAGACATACTTTCCTCGGTAAGCGGCTGGCTGGCCTTTTTTAAGGAGCTAAAATTCAAAAATAAGAAGGCGGCTGTTTTTGGTTGTTACGGCTGGAGCGGTGAAAGTACGAAAATACTCCGTGAAAAATTGAAAGATGCGGGCCTGGAAGTTATAGAACCGGAAATCAAATGCGCCTGGACTCCCAAGGAGGAATCCTTGAACCAGGCGGTTGATATTGCCCGGGCCCTTTGCGAGTAGTTTTTTAAAAATCCCCCCAGCCCCTTTTTCAAGGGGGGATTATAAAAAAACCGCTAGCGCCGCCCGGGGTGGGTAATAAATCCCAACAGGTCGGCCGCCTTTGGGATGGCCGAAACGGCAATATTTTTATAGGAGGAGGATATGGAAAGCCTTAGTATGCTCTTTTATGATTCACCGCCGGGTAGAATTTTGATCGTGGAAAACGGCTCCGCCATTACAGGCCTTTGTTTCGCCGATACCGATAAGGCCGATTCCCCGAAGGCCGTTTTAAAGGAAACCACTCTTTTAAAAAAGACCGCTGTTCAGCTTGGTGAATATTTTGCCGGAAAGCGCAAATCGTTTGACCTTCCCCTGCTGCTGGAGGGCACTCCCTTTCAGCTGCAGGTCTGGAAAGCCCTGCAGGATATCCCTTACGGACAGACCAGAAGCTACCGCCAAATAGCCGGGGCAATCGGTAACGAAAAAGCCTGTCGGGCCGTCGGCATGGCCAACAGCAAAAATCCCATTTCCATAATTGTCCCCTGCCACCGGGTAATCGGCGCCGGCGGAAAACTGGTCGGCTATGGTGGAGGATTGGAGAGAAAGGCATATCTTTTGAATTTGGAGAAAAAACACATCCAAACCCGGTAGAAAAACTGAAAGGTAAAATATGCTGGAAATTTTCCGATACGGACAAAGGGAGACAGACTATCTAAAAAGCAGGGATCAATATCTAGCCCAGGCAATAGACCATATCGGGGTCATAGAGCGGCCGGTGATTCCGCAATTATTCCCTGCACTGGTTAACAGCATCGTCAGCCAGCAGGTGTCCATGAAAGCCGCCGATACTGTCTGGGAACGCATGCTTCAAAATGTCGGCGAAATAACTCCACAAAATATTGCATGGCTGCCGGCAGAAAAAATTCAGCAATGCGGTATCACCATGAAAAAAGCCTTTTATATAAAGAATGCCGCTTCAAAAATTATTAGCGGTGATTTTGACATTGACGAATTGCCCGGGCTCCCCGATAGTGAAGTTGTAAAACGCCTGGTTTCTTTAAAGGGTATCGGAATATGGACTGCAGAAATGCTGATGATATTTTCCATGCAGCGCCCCGATATCGTCAGCTGGAACGATCTGGCCATCCGTCGGGGAATGATGATGCTGTACCGCCAAGACACACTGAGCCGAGATGAATTTGAACAATACCGGCGCAGTTATTCACCCTACGGCAGCGTGGCCTCGCTCTATCTTTGGGAATTATCCCGGTTGCCCGCCTGGCCGCTGTGAGCCTGCAGGCGGTGTTTTGGGCCTACAAAACCGCGCTTGGCGGATTTCCCCATCGGCGGCCGTTGCCATAAATTGGATAGCCGCAAAGGCGACTCCGGCTAATAAAAACCCCTTACTCGATATATTAAAACAACTCTCGGAAGAGGGTATTTTATTTTAGTTTCCGTAAAACACAAAAACCCCCTTGACAGTTAAGGCTAATAGTATTTAAAGTGAGATCGGCATTGAAACGAACACCGGTTCCGCCGGAATTTTCACTGTACAGAGCGGCCTTGAAAAAGGGCCGGTCACCCGGCAGATTGGCAAGATCGAGCAAACAGCTGTAAGTCAATGCATATAACCGCAACTGTTTCGCAAACGCGGATATATAAACCGGGGGATAATTGAAGAAAGGTTGGATCCATCATATGTTTAAGGTTTTGAAATACCTGAGATCAAAAGAAAGAATTCAAATAATGATCAGCCTGCTTTTTATTATAGCCCAGGTGGGACTTGATCTAAAGGTACCCGATTACATGGCCGAAATCACCCGGTTGGTGCAGACACCGGGAAGCGCCATCGGGGAAATCTGGCAATACGGCGGCTATATGCTTGTATGTGTTCTGGGCAGTGCAGCCTCGGCGATAGTGATCGGGTTTTTTGCCGCCCGCATTGCCGCCTCCTTTGCCCAAAGACTTCGCAGCATGCTGTTTTCCAAAGTTGATTCCTTTTCCATGGAGGAAATAAACCAGTTTTCCACTGCCAGCCTGATTACCCGCTCCACCAACGATGTGACCCAAATTCAAATGCTGGTGGTGATGGGGCTGCAATTAATTGTAAAAGCACCCATTATGGCTGTTTGGGCAGTTAACAAAATAGCCGGTAAAGGTTTTGAGTGGTCCCTGGCAACGGCGGTGGCAGTGTCGGTGCTGCTTGTGGCGTTCATTTTAATCGTGATTTTTGTAGTCCCGAAATTCCAGAAAATGCAGATTCTAACCGACGATTTAAACCAGGTGACCCGTGAAAACCTTAGCGGTCTGCGAGTTGTGCGCGCTTATAATGCCGGGCCTTACCAGGAAGAAAAATTTGAAGAGGTCAACGAGAAGCTGACGGCAACCCACCTTTTCACCAGTCGGGGCATGGCGGTGATGATGCCGCTAATGGGCATGATCATGAGCGGGCTTTCCTTGGCCATCTACTGGATCGGTGCATATCTGATAAACGGCGCCGGGCTAATGGATAGGCTGACTATCTTTTCCAATATGGTTGTTTTCTCGGCCTACGCCATACAGGTGATCATGTCCTTTATCATGCTGGCCATGATCTTTGTCATGCTTCCCCGGGCTTCCGTATCGGCCAAGCGAATTAATGAGGTCCTGGATACGGAGCCGGCCCTCATTGAGGGCCGGGAACACACCGGCAAACCGGGTCTTGAAGGACAAGTGGAGTTCAGAAATGTCAGCTTTAAGTATCCCGGGGCCGCCGAATATATTTTGCACAACATCAATTTCATTGCCGGACAAGGCGAGACCATCGCCTTTATCGGTTCCACCGGCAGCGGCAAAAGTACGCTGATTAACCTGGTGCCCCGTTTCTTTGACGCCACCGGCGGTGAGGTGCTGGTAGGCGGAATAAATGTTAAGGAATATACCAGTGAAGGCCTGTACCATAAAATCGGCTACGTCCCCCAAAAAGCAGTACTGTTCAGGGGAACAGTTGGCTCCAATGTGTCCTACGGTGAAAATGGAAAGACGGCTCCCACTGCCGATGAAATCAAAAAAGCCATCGCCATTGCCCAGAGCACGGATTTCGTGGAAGCGATGAACGGGCAATATCAAGCAGAGATATCCCAGGGCGGTACAAATATATCGGGCGGGCAAAAACAGCGCTTGGCCATCGCCCGGGCGGTTTGCCGGAAACCGGAAATATATATTTTTGATGACAGTTTCTCAGCCCTAGATTACAAAACCGATCATCTGCTGCGCAGCGCCCTTAAAGAAAAGACCGCCGGGGTGACCACTATGATTGTGGCCCAGCGGATTGGAACGGTCATGGAGGCCGACCAGATCATCGTCCTTGACGAGGGAAAAATAGCCGGTAAGGGCACCCACAAAGAACTGCTGGGGTCTTGCAAGATATACCAGGAAATTGCCAAGTCACAGTTTAGCGAAGAGGAGCTGGCATCGTGAGTGAAAACAGAAGACCTCTAGAATCAAAACCGAGGGGACCTTTCATGGGCGGGCGCCGCGGCATGCGCGGCCTGGTGGAAAAACCGAAAAATTTCAAGCTGGCCTGGAGGAAACTTATCACCTACTGCCGGCCCTATCTCCCGGCAATTATCATTTCTTTACTGGCGGCGGCTGTCGGTTCGCTGCTGCAGATCATCGGCCCGGATAAGCTCAAGGAGATAACCAACCTGGTTGCCGGGGGGCTCCCGGCCATGATTAACGGAAAACCGGTTGCGGGAAATATCGATATGGGCGCCGTATTAAATATCGCCCGGGTGCTTCTCTTTTTATATGCAGGCTCGGCCCTGCTGAATTTTGCCCAGAGTTTTATCATGGCTACACTCACCCAAAAAATATCCAAAGCCATGCGCACAGACATATCCAAGAAAATAAACCGCCTGCCGCTTAAATATTTTGACCAGTCAAGCTACGGCGATGTGCTCAGCCGGGTTACCAACGATGTGGACACCATCGGCATGACCATGAATCAAAGTATCGGCTCACTGATTACGTCTATTACCATGTTTGTGGGCACTTTGGTCATGATGTTTTATAACAGCTGGATTCTTGCTTTGACTGCGGTGGGCACCAGTGCGATCGGCTTTCTTCTTATGACGATCATAATGAAGAAATCACAGGGGTATTTTGTATCTCAACAAAAAAACTTGGGAGATATTAACGGCCATATTGAGGAGATTTTTACCGGGCATAATGTGGTAAAAGCTTATAACGGCAGTAAACAGGCTAAGGCAACCTTTGAAAAGATCAACAGCAATCTTTACAGCAGCGCCTGGAAATCCCAGTTTTTATCGGGGATGATGATGCCTTTGATGCATTTTATCGGCAATTTCGGCTATGTGGCCGTGTGCATAGTGGGGGCTACCCTGGCCCTGAAAGGCGCTATTTCTTTTGGGGTAATCGTGGCCTTCATGATCTATATTCGCCTGTTCACCCAGCCCCTTTCCCAAATGGCTCAGGCGGCCAACAACCTGCAAAGAACAGCCGCCGCCGGAGAACGGGTGTTTGAATTTTTGGGTGAGGCCGAACTTGAGGACGAAAGCCATAAGGATAAAATCCTGCAAGATGTAAAAGGCAATGTGAAATTCCAAAATGTTAGATTCGGCTATGCCCCTGAAAAAACTGTTATCCATAATTTTTCCGCCAACATAAAACAGGGGCAAAAAGTGGCCATTGTCGGCCCCACCGGGGCCGGTAAAACTACCATTGTGAACCTGTTGATGCGCTTTTATGAACTGGAAAGCGGAAAGATTTTGCTCGATGGCATACCGATCAACCGCGTGCCCAGAGAAAACGTCCATGAACAATTTTCCATGGTTTTGCAGGATTCATGGCTGTTTGAAGGCACCATCAAGGAAAATATTATTTACAGCAAAAAAGGCGTAACCGAGGAAGAGGTTATTAATTCCTGTAAAACTGTTGGTTTGCATCACTTCATCAAGACTCTGCCGAAGGGCTACAACACCGTATTAAATGAGAAAGCCGGCCTTTCTGAAGGACAAAAACAATTGATCTCCATTGCCCGGGCCATGATTCAAAACGCCCCGCTGCTGATCCTGGACGAAGCCACCAGCTCGGTCGATACCCGCACCGAGCGCATCGTGCAGGCGGCCATGGATAAACTTACCGTGGGCCGAACTTCGTTTGTGATCGCCCACCGGCTTTCCACCATCAAAAATGCCGACCTTATTTTGGTCATGAAAGACGGCGACATTATTGAAAGCGGCAACCACCGGGAACTTTTAAGCCTGAACGGCTTCTATGCGGAACTTTATAACAGCCAGTTCGAATCGGTAGCCCTGGTGCACCCGGCTTAAAATAGCTGCACCGCCTTACTAGATACGCTCGAACCTGGCGGTAAAAAAGCGCAGCTGCTACGCAAATCATTCCAAAACCTCGCAGCTTAAGGACAGCGCTTCGGCTAC
>CAYXBB010000008.1:0-52077 GCA_964463285.1 uncultured Syntrophomonadaceae bacterium
TAAAGTGAGGTTGCTGATAAGCGGAGGGGGGACAGGCGGTCATATCTACCCGGCGTTAGCCCTGGTCAGGCATGTGGTGAACTGCGAGCCCGGTTCAGAGGTGTTGTTTGTGGGGACCGCCGGGGGGTTGGAGAACAAAATTATTCCAGCTGCCGGATTTCCACTTGCCACCATTCCTGTTCGGGGTTATTCCCGTCACCTGACCGGATTGGTACCGGCTGCCAAAGATTTTATTTCCGGCAGCCTCCGGGTGCGAAAAATTATCGGGGAATTTGATCCCCAGGTAGTGGTGGGTACCGGGGGGTATGTATCCGCCCCGGTAGTGTTTATGGCAGCGGTTAATCGCATACCGGTGGTTATTCATGAGCAAAATGCCGTGCCTGGAATGGCCAATCGCTACCTCTCTTTTCTGGCCAACCGGACCTGCCTCTCCTTTGAGTTTTCCCGGAAACATTTCCGCCCTTCTGCTCGAACGGTGGTTACCGGTAATCCCCGTTCCAGTGAAGCGGCCTCCTATAGCCGGGATCAGGGGCGTCAAAGGTTCAAGCTGGATCCCGACAAGCTGGTGGTGGTGGCTTTTGGAGGGAGCCGAGGAGCCCTAAAAATCAATCAGGTGATTGCCGAATATCTTGATTCAGGTTGGTGGCCTTCTGCCGTGCAGTTAGTTTATATTACCGGTGAAATTTATTATCAAAAGGTAAGAGAGCGGTTAAAATTTTTACCGGAAAACGTCTCCATTTTCCCTTATCTGGAGGAGCTGCCGGCGGCGTTGGCAGCGGCGGATCTGGTGATTACTCGCAGCGGAGCTACCACCTTGGCCGAGCTTACGGCACTGGGAATTCCGGCAATTTTGGTTCCCTCTCCCAATGTGGTGGACAATCACCAGTACTTTAACGCCCGGGTGATGGCTGATCGCGGGGCGGCACTTCTAATTGAAGAGCGGGAATTTAACCTCTACCGGTTGCGAAAAGAACTGTCTAAACTGTTTTACAGTAACGGCCTGTTAGCAAAAATGGGAGCTGCCAGCCGGCGCTTGGGGATTGTGGATTCTGCGGACAAGGTTTATCGCTGTCTGCTGCAGGTGACAAAACCTGCCGGGAGTTAACAGGGCACGGCGATAAAGCATAATATATAACATCCTGGCGGGGGAATGTAACTTGAACTTTGAGTGGGAACTGAACAGCCTTTCTCCGAAAGTGGAAGTTAAAAAAGATGAGCCGATGAGACTGCATATTTCCTGGAAGGTAGGCGGGCCGGCGGATTATTTTATAGTTCCTGAACAGTTGGAACAGATCTCTGCGGTGGCCAGGCTTTGTAAAAAATATGGTTACCCTTTAACGGTCATAGGCAATGGCACCAATTTACTGGTTCGCGAGGGCGGCCTGCGGGGGGTGGTAATGAAGATTGGTTCCACTTTCAAATATATTACCCGGGAAGGGACCCGGGTGCGGGTAGGGGCCGGAACCCCTTTGCCCCATTTAACCGGTACCACCGTGGGCTGGGGACTGGCCGGCCTGGAGACCGCCGGCGGCATACCGGGGACGGTCGGGGGGGCTTTAATAATGAATGCCGGCGCATTCGGAGCCTACATCGGGGATCTGGTAAAAGAGGTAACGGTAGTTGATATCACCGGCAGGGCGGGAGAAATCAAACTGTTAACCCGGGATGATTGTTCCTTTTCATACCGGAAAAGCAGTCTTTCCCGGGAAGGAGCAATAGTAGAGGTTTTACTGCAGCTTAGGAAAGGGGATCCGTTTTTTTTGGAAAAAAAAGCACAGGGTTTTTTGACGGAACGGCTTCGGCGTCATCCCCAACAGCCCAGTGCAGGGAGTGTATTTCGGAATTTTCCGGGGCTTCCTGCCGGCAAACTTATCGAGATTGCCGGGGGAAAGGGTTTACAGGTGGGAAAAGCCCAGGTATCCAGGCAGCATGCCAATTTTATTGTTAACCTGGGGGGAGCAACTGCTGAAGATATTCTTGTGCTGATGGAGAAGGTTCAAAGGCTGGTCAAAGAAAAATTTAACCTGGAACTTCAACCGGAGGTACGCGTTATCGGTGAAGATGCCTAAAGGGAGTGGCAGCTATTGGAGAGCATTGTTATCCGGGGAGGACGTCGGCTGTCAGGCAGGCTGACTGTGCAAGGAGCTAAAAATTCCATATTACCGATACTGGCGGCATCGCTTTTGAATCGAAGTGATCAGGTTATCCGGTTGCAAAGGGTCCCGGATTTATATGATGTCAGGAACATGCTGGCCATCCTTGCCAGCCTGGGAGCGGAGACTAGCCTGAGCGGAAATGAGGTATGTTTGTGCACCGGAGGAGTGGAAGAGTATCATGTTCCCGATTATTTGATGCGGGAGATGAGGTCTGGAATCTTTTTGCTGGGGCCCCTTCTGGGGCGGATGGGGAAGGTCAGGGTTTGCTATCCGGGAGGTTGTGCCATCGGGCCCCGCCCGATCAACCTGCACCTTAAGGGGCTCCAGGCCTTGGGAGCGAAAATAGAGGAGGGCGAGGGGTTTGTAAAGTTAACCGGTCGGCTCAAGGGCGCCCGGATCAGACTGGATTATCCCAGCGTGGGGGCCACCGAGAACTTGATGCTGGCGGCGGTAGCCGCTGAAGGTGAGACCGTTATCTATAATGCTGCTCGTGAACCGGAGATCATCGATTTACAGAACTTTCTTAACAACAGCGGTGCCCGGATATCCGGTGCCGGCAGCTCCACCATTGCGGTAAGGGGGGTGAAAGAGCTAAGCGGTGGAAGCTACCGGGTTTTTCCGGATCGGATCGTTTCTGGAACCCTTTTAATGGCGGCGGCTATTACCGGGGGACAGTTGGTTTTGGAAGAGGTTATACCCGGACATCTGGCCGCGACAACCAACTTGCTGCAACAATGCGGTGCCCGGGTTAACATTGGAGAAAATATTATCTCCATCCAGGGGGAAGAGATTTCGGCGGTTCGGCTGGTCTGTACCAGCCCTTACCCGGGATTTCCCACCGATTTGCAGGCGCCGTTTACCGCACTGATGGCGTTGGCTAAAGGTAACAGTCTGGTGGTAGAAAAAGTTTTCAAAGAGCGTTTCCGTCATATACTGGAGCTTCAAAAAATGGGCGCCAGGATTGTTCAAAAAAATGGGCATGTGATTATTTCGGGTGTGCCCTATCTTACCGGTGCACGGGTGGAAGCCACTGATCTGCGAGCGGGTGCGGCCTTGGTGCTGGCAGGCCTGGCTGCCCGGGGGGAGACCCTTATCAGGGGTGCCCGGTATATCGATCGGGGATATGATAATCTGCCGGAGGTGTTGACACAATTGGGAGCGCATATACAAAGAGTCGAAGAGTTGGCGGTAAGTTAAAGCCTCCCGGGCTGCAAAGGTGCAGCAGCCGGCAGCACCAAGGGTTGGTGAACATATCAAGATCAAACGGGTGGGGGTGAAGGGGACAGGCTGTAGACATTCCGGTTAAGGGAAATAACGGTAAAAAAACATTTATAAAAGGGATATTTTATGCAATGTGGAATTACTTAGTGATTTAGAGCAATGATTTGAAGCAGGGTGCTCTGTTATCTGGTCAGGGGGTGTGTTGGTGGGTCGCAAAAATTTGATTGTAGGCATGGATGTAGGTACTACTCAGGTTAGGGTCGTGGTCGCTGAGCCCCAGCCGGATGGAACATCTGCTATTATCGGTGCGGGTTTAAGTCCCTCCGAAGGGATCAAAAAAGGAATAATTATCGACCTGGATCGCACGGTGGAATCGATCGCCATGGCGGTAGAAGAAGCTGAAAGAATGGTTCCCTATAAAATTGATTCCGCTTATGTGGGCCTGGCGGGGTTAAATGTGGAGCTGATCAACAACCGGGGAATAGTAGCGGTGGTTTCGGAGGATCGAGAGATAACAGAAGAAGATGTAACCAGGGTTTTGCAGGCGACCCGGGTAATTGCTTTGCCTTCAGATCGGGAAATAGTGGATATTATCCCCCGGGAATTTATCGTGGACGGTTATGATGGAATCCGCGATCCGGTAGGAATGCTGGGAGTACGTCTGGAAGTTGATGCCATGATTATCACCAGCCCGATAACAACCTTGAGGAACCTGACCCGTTGTATTAACCGGGCTGGAATTAATGTTAGCGGATTGGTGCTGCAATCCCTGGCCAATGCTGAAATAGTGATTTCCAATGATGAAAAAGATCTGGGGATATTCTTGCTGGATATTGGCGGAGGGACAACCGAGCTGTCGCTATTTCAACACGGCAAGCTTCAGAAATTGGCAGTACTTCCGATAGGGGGAGACCATATTACCACCGATTTGGCTATGGCACTTCGGATAAGCACCCTGTCCGCGGAAGCTTTAAAAATAGATTTTGGCTGTGCCACACTATCTCTGGCCGATGAGGATAAAGTTACCGAGATTAAAAGTGTGGGCAGCCGGGAAAGGCACCAGGTATCCGAGAAAGATCTGGCGGGCTATATAGAGCCCAGGGTGCTGGAAATATTCCAGCTTGCCCAGCAGGAGATGACGAAAATGAGCCCCGGTCAGCGACCTCCCGCCGGCGTTGTAATTACCGGCGGTGTATCGGCAATGCATGGGGTCGAGGAGCTGGCTCGTTTGTTTTTTAACAGCGGAGATCAGGTGCGGGTGGCCGAACCCGAATATTTGGGAGTAAATGATGTTTACGGAACAGCCGCCGGGGTGGTTTACTATGCCCAGAAACACCTTCAGGCGGGATTTGCTCCGGCTCGGGAGAAATCACGGAAGGGATTAAATATTATTCAACGACTCAAGGACTGGTTTAACGAGATCTGGGAGTAACCGAGTAATATCAGCAGGAGGAGGTGCCGGCAAAATGATTGAATTTGATCTGGAAATTAACCAGTTGGCCTCAATTAAGGTGGTGGGGGTTGGCGGGGGAGGCAGTAACGCAGTAAACCGGATGATCTGCGCCGGGGTTAAGGGAGTAGAATTTATCGCAGTGAACACCGATGCCCAGGCTCTGAGGTTATCCAATGCCGATACCAAGCTTCAAATTGGCGAGAAAATCACCAAAGGATTGGGAGCAGGGGCCAATCCGGAGATTGGACGGAAAGCCGCCGAGGAAAGCAGTGAGCAAATAGCCTCCTTGTTAAAAGGGGCCGATATGATCTTTTTAACCGCTGGAATGGGCGGAGGGACCGGTACCGGAGCTAGTCCCGTTATCGCCGGCATTGCCCGGGAACTGGAAGCGCTTACTGTAGGGGTGGTTACCAGGCCGTTCAGTTTTGAAGGACGCAAAAGGCAAAAGCAGGCTGAAGATGGTACAGAAAGTTTAAAAGAGACTATAGACACGCTAATTATCATCCCCAACGATCGCCTGCTGCAGATAGTAGAGAAACGGACTCCGGTGCTGGAGGCCTTCCGGACGGCCGATGATATTCTCCGTCAGGGAGTTCAGGGCATCTCTGATTTGATTACGGTCCCCGGGTTAATTAACCTGGATTTTGCGGATGTGCGCACCATAATGTACGAAACCGGCCCTGCGCTGATGGGGGTGGGTGTGGGGAAAGGTGAAAACCGCTGTCTGGAGGCGGCCAAAGCGGCCATCAGCAGCCCTTTGTTGGAAACATCTATCGAGGGGGCCCGGGGAATATTGATCAATATTACCGGGGGCCCTGATCTGGGTCTTTATGAGATTAACGAATCCTCGGATATTGTCGCCGGCCTGGCCGATCCGGAAGCCAATATTATTTTTGGAGCGGTAATCGACGAAAACCTCCAGGATCAAGTTCGGGTGACTGTTATTGCCACCGGATTTAAACCGCGAGCAGTAGAAAGTAAACCGATTATACAGGAGATCAGCACCATTCCATTTTCCAGAAGCGAAGATCTGGATACCCCGGCCTATATCAGGCTGGAGAAACGCAGGTAATTTATCCGGCACTCAACCTTTGGGAACGAATTGGTTTATACTTGCAGGCCAATATCCTAAGCAACTGAAGTTTGGTTTTGGCGTATAAAACTTTTGTTTAAAGTTGAGTGCCGGGTTGTCGTTATTTTGCCTGATTCCCTTCCATACTCCGACAGATTTTCAAATTCCCGTGATCTATAATAAGGCATATCCCTATCGGGGCTTTCATAGGTATATAAACGAGCCCTCGCCGGAGTGAACTTATGTATCTTGATCTGTTTTTCTTGATCAATTTAGCAGTGGATTACTGGTTGCTAATGATAACTGCAAAGCTCCTGTTTCGGGAGCCCGGAGTTTTAAGGCTGGCGGCCGGTGCAGCCATCGGAGCAGGATCGGCGATAGCAGTTGCTTGCTGGGCCGGCTACTGGTTACAGCTAACCGCAATATTTATTCTTCCGCTAGGCATGTTATTGTTGGTATTCTGGCCTTTGCACTGGCGGGTGGCAGTTATTTCCTGGCTGCTCTTTTTTTTGATTTCTTTCCTGATCGGGGGAGCAGCCATGGCCTTGCAAGGGTTGTTTATGCCTGCCGGCGGCATGCATCAAGGGCGGTTGCTTTTTGTTTTAATGGGTGCCTGCGCGATTTTATATCTGCTTCCGTCAAGGGTTCGCTCCTTCCTGGAGGAAAGAGGATGGCAACACCGGTTGAAATTAAAACTTTTCATAAGATGGCGGGATAAGCAAAAGGTTATCTCGGCACTATTGGACACGGGCAATCGCCTGAGAGATCCGGTAAAACAGCGGCCGGTAATAATAGTAGATCTCCGCAGCATAGTGGAACTCTTGCCGCCGGAAGTAAACCGGCGGTTGGAAGATCCCGAGGCAGAGTCATGGGAGGTGCTCCGGGATCTACAGGAGTGGTCATCGGCCCGGCTATTTATCCTGATTCCATTTCGGAGCATAGGGGTCGGGGAACAGCTGATGTTGGGGTTTTATCCCCAGGAGATTACCATATTTAGCGGAAACCAACACTGGTCTTTAGGTTCGGAGGTGGTAGTGGGGCTGCACCGGCGGGGGTTTGGAGCCGGTGCAGAATATCAGGCCCTACTCCCGCCGGAGCTAATCAGCCAGGTGGGTCAGTGGGGTGGTAGTGTTGGCACGACTCTTAACCAGGCTTAAATTAACTTTTGTTTTAGGGAGGCTCCGGTTAAGGCAGAAGCTTGGGCTTACTTATCTGGACTATGTTTACTATGTGAGCAGCAGCGAGGCGCTGCCCCCTCCCTTATCTCGGGAAGAAGAGGGTTTTCTTCTGGATAAGTTGAAAACAGGGGATTCCACGGTACGGGTAGTGCTGATTGAGCGTAACCTCCGCCTGGTAGTCTATATTGCCAGGAAATTTGAAAATACCGGGATCAACATCGACGACCTGGTATCCATTGGGACCATTGGGTTGATAAAAGCGGTCAACAGTTTCGATCCGCATAAAAATATCAAGCTGGCCACCTATGCTTCCAAGTGCATAGAGAATGAAATACTTATGTTCCTTAGGAAAAATAACCGGGTAAAATCAGAGATATCTTTTGATGAACCGTTGAATGTTGATTGGGACGGCAATGAGTTGCTGTTGTCGGATGTCCTGGGAACAGAAGGAGATCTGGTATTAAAGAACATCGAAGAGGAGGTAGAAAAAAAACTGCTTTATCTGGCCATGGAAAAGCTCAGCACCCGGGAAAGGCGGATCATGGAGCTGCGCTTTGGTTTGGGCAACCGTTCCGAAAAAACCCAAAAAGAGGTGGCGGAGCTGTTGGGTATATCCCAATCATATATATCCCGGCTGGAAAAACGAATTATCAAGCGCCTTAAAAAAGAGATCCGAAAATTGGAATAGATCCCGGAATGCGACCTTAACCGTATAAAAACAAATAGCTAGGAGATACTTTAGATATCTTTCCCGCACAAGGAGAACTGGCCATGAACAAAGTAGAAATATGCGGGGTTAACACTTCCAGGATTACAGTGCTTAAGAATAAAGAGATGAGACTGTTATTCAAACAGATGCACAACGGTGATCTAAAGGCCAGGGATAAACTGGTGAAAGGGAATCTCCGGCTGGTGTTAAGTGTAATTCAGCGCTTCAATAACCGGGGAGAATATGTGGATGACCTGTTCCAGGTAGGATGTATAGGCCTGATCAAGGCTATTGATAACTTTGATCTAGCCCAAAACGTAAAATTTTCGACCTATGCGGTACCCATGATTATTGGGGAGATCCGCCGTTATTTAAGGGACAATAATCCAATTAGAGTAAGTCGCTCTTTGCGGGATGTCGCCTACAAGGTGCTTCAGATCAGGGATGTTTTGGCCAACCGGTTCTCCAGGGAACCCTCGGTGGGGGAGATCGCCTCGGAGCTTAACCTGAAACGGGAAGAAATTATCTTTGCGCTGGATGCCATTCAAGAGCCGGTTTCCTTGTTTGAGCCGATTTATCATGACGGTGGAGATCCGATATTTGTTATGGATCAGGTTAGCGATGAAAAAAATTTGGACGAACGGTGGCTGGAAGTACTGGCGGTTAAAGAGGCTCTGAGCAGGCTTACCGAGCGGGAAAAATTGATTCTAACTATGCGGTTTTACAAGGGTAAAACTCAGATGGAAGTGGCAGACGAGATCGGTATTTCCCAGGCACAGGTCTCCCGGTTGGAGAAAGCCGCCCTGGGGCATTTAAAAAAATATGTTCAGTAAACAGGTGAATCCGGCGTAAAGAAAGAATCGGGGGAGGATAGAAAATGATCCGTATTACTGACCTGGCCCGCCGGGAAGTAGTAAATGTAAACGATGGTAAAAGGTTGGGGTTGGTGGGGGATCTGGAGCTGGATTTAGAGCTGGGGACCGTGAAAGCAGTGATTATCCCCTCCGCCGGACATCTTTGGGGAAAAATTGTCCGGGCCAAGGATTACATAGTTCCCTGGGAAAAAATTGTCAAGATTGGGATAGATACGGTATTGGTGGACTTTCCTCTGGAAAGTTACGGACACGGCCGCAGGGAATAACTGCCGGCCATCAAGCTTCTTCTCTCGACGAACGCCTCTGCAAACCAGGCTATTTTTGCAAACCCATCTTTACAAATCAATATATTGTGGTTTATAATAAATTAATTTACTACATCTGGGCTTTGAGGTGTTAGATGAAGTGCCCATATTGCGGTAACCTGAGCAGCAGGGTGCTTGACTCCCGGGCTACTGAAAAAGGAACGGCAATCCGACGCCGGCGAGAGTGTACCAACTGCGTCAACCGGTTCACCACGATGGAAAAAGCGGAAGAAGAGCCGATTGTAGTGATTAAACAAGACGGCCGTCGGGAGATGTTTGACAAAAATAAGATATTAACCGGGTTAATACTTGCCGGTCAAAAGAGAAATATCCCCCGTTTTACCTGGCAGGGCCTGGCGGACAGCCTGGAACAAGAACTTCGCAGTAAATATATACGGGAGATCAGCACTGGGCAGATCGGGGAGTATATTCTGGAAAAACTGCGCGCGATTGATGAAGTGGCGTATGTTCGGTTTGCCTCGGTGTTTCGACATTTCGCCGATGCCCGGGCTTTTCGGAAAGAGCTTGATAAAATGATCGAACAAAGTGAGATAGAATCGGGCCGGTAGACTAAACAGACCCGGGGACAGGCCAGGCCATATAAAAAATCAGGGGTTGACTTGCTTGCCGACACGGCTTCACCCCCGTTGAAACAGGCCTGCCTGCAGCTCTATATTCTAAAGGGGGAAAAATTATGGAGGGAACCTCACCGGTTAGCCGGCGGGTAGGGCTTAGCCCGGGCGGAGCTCCTTTCAAGGAGATCCGAAAACGTGACGGCCGATTGGTCCCTTTTGATGCCATTAAGATCACCGAAGCCATTTTTAAGGCTGCCCGGGCGGTAGGAGGTAGCAACCGGGATCTGGCTGAGAATTTAACCGGGCAAATTATATCCCAGTTACAGGAAGAAGGCTATAACGGACTGCCCCCTTCGGTGGAAGAAGTTCAGGATGTGGTGGAAAAAGTACTTATTGAAAATGGACATGCCCGCACCGCCAAGGCCTATATTTTATACCGGGATCGGCGGACCCGGATCCGGGAGGCCAAATCGGAATTAATGGATGCGGTAAAAGAAATACTGGTGGAAACCAGCCGGGAAAATACCAATACCGGCAATTCTCCTTCCGCCAAAATGCTCCAGATTGCCATGGCGGCCAGCAAAAAATACTATCTTAGCAACCTGCTTCCCGATGATTTTACCCGGGCCCACCTGGAAGGATACCTCCATATCCATGATCTGGATTACTACAGCAAGACAGCGAATTGTTTGCATATTGATCTAAACAGGCTGCTCAGGGAAGGCTTTAATACTGGATACGGTTATATTAGACCCCCCAAAAGGATCTGCTCGGCGGCCGCTCAGGCAGCAATAATATTACAGAGCAATCAGAACGACATGTTCGGAGGACAGAGTTTTCCCCACTTTGATTACAGTATGGGAGCGCTGATCCGGGAGCTGCCGGAAGCCCCCGATGAAAATGATATTTTTCAATCCATGGAGGGATTGATCTACAACCTGAATACCATGCACAGCCGGGCCGGTGCACAGCCCCCTATCTCCAGTATCAACCTGGGGACGGACACCTCTATTGAGGGGCGCCTGGTAATCGGATCTATACTGGAGGCGCTTTTAAGGGGACTGGGGCGGGCAGAGAACCCGGTTTTCCCCAACCTGGTATTCCGGATAAAAAAAGGAATCAATTTTAACCCCGGAGATCCCAACTACGATCTTTACCAGAAAGCGTTACAGGTAACCTCCCGAAGGATTAACCTCACCTTCAGTTTTATGGACTGTTCCATCAACCGCCCTTACCAAGAGGAGGTATCTTACATGGGTTGCCGCACCCGGGTTATCGGTAATCGCCACGGCCCGGAAATTTCCGTCGGCCGGGGTAATATTGCCCCGGTTACCTTGAATCTTCCCCGGATAGCCCTGGAAAGCCGGAGCCAGCAGGAGCTGTTTTTTGTGCAACTGGATCGGATGATGCGCCTGGCGGCCCGGCAACTGCTGCACCGGTTTGAGGTTCTCTCCCGGCTGCAGGTAAAGGATCTGCCATTTCTGATGGGGCAGAGGCTGTACATGGGATCAGAAAAACTTAAACCTGCAGATTCCATCAGGGAGGTTATTAAAAACGGCACACTGGCTATCGGCTTTATCGGCCTGGCGGAAGCGCTGATACTAATGCTGGGAAAACATCACGGTAAAGATAATGAGGCTTTGCAGATGGGAATAAAAATTGTAGACCATATGCGCCGTCGAATCAACCAGTTTGCAGAGGAATATGATCTTAACTTTGTTCTTTATGCTACTTCCGCAAAAGGATTGGCCGGTCGCTTTGTAGACCTGGACCGGGAAAAATTTGGCCTGTTACCAGGGACAACCGATGGTACCTGCTACACGAACTCTTTTCACCTGCCGGTTAACTCTGACATCTCTATTTTTGATAAAATTACTGCGGAGGGTCATTTTCATGCTTACTGCGATGGCGGGCATATTACCTGCGTGGATCTGGAAATCCCCCCGGTGAACAATCTGGAAACCCTGAACAAAATACTTCATCATATGGCAGCCTCCGATGTAGGTTATGGAAAGATAAACCTTCCAATTCATAAAGTCGGCAACGGCGACAATCTGGAAGCAGGAGGATTTATAGATGCACCCCCGTCGGCGTCGAACAGATCTTAAGGTTATTCCCGGAGAAGGCCGCCGAGATATTTATTACAAACAGACGGCGAGTTACTTTCTTATTATAGCCCTGATAGTGGGGCTGCTGGTTCAGATCGGGTATCAGTGGTTGGGTGGCATGTTGCTGACCAGGCGGTTGCAGGTGGTTACCGCTTTGCCGGGATTTTTGGAGGACAGCTGTTCTTTGGAGGGGATCATTCTCCGCAGCGAGCAGGTGATCTGTTCACCGAGTAGTGGGTTGCTATTGGAAATGGCTCTTCCCGGAGAGCGGGTAGCGGTGGGGGCAACCATAGCTACAATATTTAACGCTCCCCGGGAAGAATTCACCAGTTACCGGAATCAGCCGGCTGAAGACCTGTGGATGAAAATCACCGGATTTATACGCCGCTGGTTGGAAAAAGAAGAAGGAGAAGAGGCTCAGTCGCCCCCGGCTTATGTCATTCCTGCCGGTACCGATCTTTGGTCGGACAGAATAGTGGAGGTTACGGCCCAGACTGCCGGGCTATTATCGAACCAAATCGACGGATGGGAGAACCCGGATTCCTTCCCTTTTTTAGAGCGGGCGGCTTATGAAAAAGATTGCTTTGCAGAAACCCTGGTTACTACCGGCAGCTATGTTGAAGAAGGTCAGCCAATATTGAAGATAGTAAACAACTGGGTGTGGTATTTTTGTGTTTTATCTCCAGAAGAGGAGGAACTGGAGGACCGGCAGAAGGTGCGGTTGACCTTTTCTTTCGCTCCAGGAGAAACGGTAGAGGCTTTCCGGGAAGAGGTGTGCACCGACCTAGGGTTGGGGATAACCGGTGTAACCTATCGCCTGGAGCAGCAGGTTGAAGGTTTTGAGCAAAACAGGTGGACCGAGGCCCTTATGGCTTATCAGTCTTATCAGGGGTTACTGGTGCCTGCCCGGGCGCTTTGCGGGGGCTCGGAAACAGGCCTGTTTATAGATAAAGCAGGTATCGCTACCTTTTTTCCGGTAGAGGTAATTAAAATTCAAGATGACCGGGCGCTGGTGGAGGGGCTTCCACCCTATAGCCGGGTGATCAGCCGGCCGGATCTGGTTAAGGAAGGCTGCCGGTTAAATTAACCCTGTCAATTCTGTGGATGCAAATTGGGTATATAATATAGTCGGTTAACAGATTGTCGTGATTCATTCAGGCGAGGTGATATAATGATTTCCGAAAACTACAGGCGGATAAAGGATAATGTGGCAAAGGCAGCGTTTTCCAGCGGACGTTCACCGGAGGAAATCCGCCTGGTAGCGGTCACAAAAACGGTTGGACTGGAAGAGGTCCGGCAATCTATTGGCCTGGGAATGGTGGATTTTGGAGAAAATAGGCTTCAGGAAGCACTTCCCAAGTTCCAGGAATTTCCTCAGGCCAACTGGCATTTTATAGGGCATCTGCAGAGCAACAAGGCAAATGCAGTGCTTAGGCATTGCTCGTTTATCCATTCCCTGGATCGCCTTTCACTGGCCCGGGCCATTCAACGAAGCTGCGAGCGGCTGAATAAACCGGCAAATTGCCTGGTTCAGGTAAACATATCCGGCGAAGAGAGCAAATTCGGGCTGGCACCGGGAGAATTACCCGCCTTTTTAGCGGCACTGGAAGGTTATTCCCGGATAAAGGTGTTGGGGCTGATGGCCATGGCCCCTCAGGTTGGCGATCCCGAACAAACCAGGCCCTATTTCCGCCGGATGCGAGAGTTGCAACAAAACTGCGCCACACCGCAGGTGGCGCTGAGTGAACTATCCATGGGGATGTCCGGCGATTATTTGGTGGCGGTGGAGGAAGGGGCTACCATGATCCGGGTGGGAAGCGCCCTATTTGAAACAAATTCTGCAGGCAGGTGATGATAATTACTGTTCTTCGTGAGGGACTGTTGCTATTTTTCAACATCTACTATTATATTTTATTTGGCCGGATAATTTTATCTTTTCTTCGGGTCGATATCTACCAAAATCCTAGGTGGGCTGGGGTGTTTCGCTTGTTCTATGGATTGACGGAACCGCTGCTGGCTCCCATCAGACGGCTGGTGCCCATGATCAGGACCGGGGCAGGTTTTCTCGATCTTTCCCCTCTAATCTTGTTGTTTCTGTTACACATGCTGCAGCGGCTGGTGTATGGCTATCTTTAATTTTCAAAGGAAGTGAAAATATCAATAGCAAGCAAATATCAGGGACAGTAGCCAGCCTCCGCCTTGATGCAGTGGTATCCCTGGGGTTCGGTTTATCCCGTTCCCGGTCATCGCTGATCATAACCGAAGGGCTGGTAAAGATTAACCTGCAGGAAACAAGATCTCCGGCAGCTCGAGTAAGGGAGGGAGATCACATTTTATTGGCGGGGCACGGGGAATTGAGGGACCTGGCTATAATTGGGAAGACCCGCAAAGGCAGGCTCAGCCTTACATTGACAAAATTTAGTTAATACCGGCAGGAATTAGAAAAAAATATGTCGAATAGTTGGGAACAGGAATAAAAAGGAGGGGTTGCGGTGTCGTTAACTCCCATGGATATTCATAATAAAAAATTTGAGCGTGCTTTCCGGGGCTATGCTATTGAAGATGTCGATGAGTTTTTAGATCATCTGGCCCGGGATATAGAGACTCAGATCCGTGAAAATTTAGAGCTCAAGGATCAGTTGCATCAGATCAATGAAAAACTCACCACTTATCACGACCTGGAAGAGACCATGCACAATGCGATCATGGTGGCGCAGGAAGCGGCGGAAGAGGTAAAACAGAACGCCAACCGGGAAGCGGACCTAATCCGCCGGGAAGCGGAACGGGAAGCTCAGCGTATCCTGGAGGACGCCCGCTATCGGGCCAGCCGGATCCTGGTGGAAAATGAGGAGCTGCACAAACAGGCTCAGGTATTTAAAATGAGGTTTCGTTCTTTTCTGGAGGCCCAGTTGGCGGCAATTGAGTTGGAGGAATGGGCCGGTTCCGGGGAAGGCGAGCCTGGCGAAGGGCAGTAGCCGCCGCCCTTAAATATTTTGTTGATTATTCGGATATAATTTGTTATATATATGGTAATTTAAAAAAATGATATCTGCGATGAACGGACCAGTAGGCGGTAAAACTTTACACAGAGAGCTGGAATAGGTGAAATCCGGTTAAAGATTACCGATGAATATCTACCGGGAGCACCCGAATCTAAACTTGGGTTAAGGGAGTAAATTCGGGCGGGGCAACCGTTAACAGCCGGGTAAAGGGGCCGCCTGTTGGTATGAGGCGGTTAGAAGGGTGGTACCGCGGGAGGAAATCTCGTCCCTGTTTTTAGGGGAGGAGATTTTTTGTTACTAGGGCTAAAAAAAGTTAAAAAACACCAGATGCTAGGCGGAGGGAAAGTGATGGATTTTAAAGAAAGTTTGAATTTACCGCGCACCGGGTTTCCCATGAGGGCCCAGCTCCCCCATCGGGAACCGGAAATATTACAGCAATGGGAAAAGCAAGACCTGTACAATTTAACGCTTCGTTATCGGCGGGGAAAACCCCTGTTTATATTACATGATGGACCGCCTTATGCCAACGGCAATATCCATATCGGCACCGCCCTGAATAAGGTGCTGAAGGATATAACCCTGAAGTACAAGACCATGCAGGGATTTGCCTGCCCCTTTGTCCCGGGATGGGATACCCACGGCTTGCCCATCGAGCACCAGATTATCAAAACCCGCGGTATTAACCGCCGGGAAATTTCCGATATCGAGTTTCGGAAACAGTGTCGGGAATATGCCCTGGAGTTTGTTTCAATCCAGCGGGAACAATTTAAGCGGCTGGGAGTCAGGGCAGACTGGGAGCACCCATATCTTACTTTAACCCCGGATTATGAGGCCCACCAGATTGAAATCTTCGGAGCCATGGCTGAGCAGGGTTTTATCTATAAAGGCCTAAAACCGGTATACTGGTGTACAGAATGCGAAACTGCACTGGCGGAAGCCGAAATTGAATACGACCTTCAACAGTCAACCTCTATTTACTGCCGGTTCCCGGTAATCGATGACCGGGGTATTCTGGGGAAAAAGAACTGTTATTGTTTGATCTGGACCACCACCCCCTGGACCATACCGGCTAACCTGGCGATTGCGCTGCATCCGGAAATAACCTATGTTCTTGCAGATTCCGGCACCGGTTACTATCTGTTGGCGGAGGGTTTGCTGGAGGCGGTGGCCGGGGAACTCGATTCCCCACCCTGGCCGGTGATAAATCGTTTCCGGGGGCATGAGCTGGAGGGTATCCGTTGCCGCCATCCCTTGTTTGAGCGAAATTCTCCCCTTATCCTGGCAGAACACGTTACCCTGGAGCAAGGAACCGGCTGCGTGCATATTGCCCCCGGCCATGGCTACGAAGACTATGAGGCCGGCCGGAACTATGGCCTGGAAGTGCTCAGTCCCCTTAATGATCGGGGGATATTTACCGCCGAAGGGGGCGAATTTGCCGGGCTGCGCTATGATCAGGCCAACCGGGCGATAATTAACGCCTTGCAGCGCGAAGGGACGCTCCTGAAATCTTTACCTCTGGAACACCAGTATCCCCACTGCTGGCGTTGCAAACACCCGGTTATCTTTAGGGCTACCGAGCAGTGGTTTGCCTCGGTCAGCGGATTCCGAGAACAGGCTTTGCAGGCGGTTAAAGAGGTTTGCTGGCACCCCGCCTGGGGTGAAGAAAGAATGCACAACATGATTGCCGACCGCCAGGACTGGTGTATTTCCCGCCAGCGGATCTGGGGAGTGCCTATCCCAATCTTCTATTGCCGAGGTTGCCGTCGGGCAATCTACACTCCCCAAACCTTTGAAGCGGTAAGCCGGTTATTTGCCGAACGGGGTTCTGATGGCTGGTTTGAGATGGAGGCGGAGCAGATACTGCCTGAAGGATTTACCTGCCCTTATTGCGGTGACGACAAGTTCGAAAAAGAACGGGATACAATGGATGTGTGGTTTGATTCGGGCTCCAGCCACGCCGCGGTATGTGACGCCCGCCCGGAGCTAGGCTGGCCCGCGGACCTTTATCTGGAGGGGAGCGATCAGTTCAGGGGATGGTTTCAGTCGTCGCTACTGACCGCCGTAGCCTCACGGGGGAAGCCTCCTTACCGGAGAGTAATCAGCCACGGCTGGGTAGTGGACGGAGAAGGCAAAAAAATGTCCAAGTCCCTGGGGAACGTAATTCTACCCGAAGAGGTGATCGACAGCTACGGAGCAGATATTTTACGGCTGTGGGTCTCTTCGGCGGATTTTACCAGCGATGTTCACATTTCCAAGGATATTTTGAAACAGCTGTCGGAGGTTTACCGGAAGATCCGAAACACCAGCCGTTTTTTGTTAAGCAATTGCTATGATTTCGACCCGGTCCAAGACTCTGTAAAGTACCGGGATCTAACCGAACTGGATCGGTGGGCCCTTTACCGCCTAAACCTTTTGATCGATAAAATAACCGGGTATTTTGAGTCTCATGAATATCACCAGGTATTTCATGCTCTTCATAATTTCTGTGTAACCGATATGAGCACTACCTATCTTGATATAATTAAAGACCGCCTGTACTGCTCGGCGGCCGGTGATCTAAAACGGCGCTCCGCTCAGACGGTCCTGAACACGGTGCTTAAAAATTTGATTTTATTGATGGCTCCGATACTGACCTTTACCGCCGAAGAGATCTGGCAGTTCTATGCGGAAAAACCTTATCCCACTGTACAGGTAGCAGATTGGCCCAAACCTACCTCCCAGTGGGCCGATGCCGGGCTGGGCAAACGTTGGGAAACCCTCCTGGGGGTGCGAGAAGAGGTTGTCCGGGTTTTGGAGCGCTATCGCCGGGAAAAAATGATCGGGGGATCCCTGGAAGCCGGGGTGGAGCTGTGGGCCGATGATTCAATTTATTCCCTGCTGGCCGATTACCGGGATCAGCTGGCCGACCTGTTTATTGTTTCCCGGATATGTTTGCACCGGGGATTGGATGGTGCATCCGCGGAAGCGATAACCGGGCAGCAACTTCCGCTCAAAATAGCGGTTGTAAAGGCCTCCGGCCACAAATGCCCCCGCTGCTGGAGGTATACCGAAAGCCCGCAGGAACTGTGTTCCCGCTGCCAAAATGTCGTGGAGACAGAGTTCTGATATGTCACGGGGACGGGAGTTATTGACACAGATGAAATAAGTGTAATTTTTTACCACCTGTTTTTGGTCGGGATATTTATACTCCTTCAATATTTCACCTCGTTCCAGGAAAACCTATTACTGAGGCAGGGAGGTTTTAACCGATGCCCGGTAATAAGGAGCAAACCAGAAGGCTCTCTCGCCGCTTGCTGATAAAGCTGGGTCGCCTGTCCCGGGAACTGGAGAAATTTAATATTGCGGAATACATCGGGGCGCTAAATAATCCCAGGCGGTATTTAATCATAAATTTTGCGGGGGGAGTTGCCCGGGGGCTGGGGTTTGCTGTCGGGGCAACCTTGCTGGCCGGCCTGGCAGTATATCTTTTACAGCGGGTGGTCATGCTCAACCTTCCGGTGATCGGCGGCTTTATTGCGGAGCTGGTTAAGATTGTTAATCAACAGTTGAAATGAGGTGTCAACTTGGCTGATCAAAGGCAGTATAAAAGAGCGCTGTTGCAAAAAAAACAACAGATTCTGAGCAGGGGAGGTGGTGCCGGGCGGCCTCGCTTAAGCCCGTTCCGGGACACGGTAACCGATCTTTCGCTGGCAGATAATCATCCCGCCGATCTGGGAACGGAAAATTTTGAACGTGGAAAGGATCTGGCCCTACGGGAGCAACAGTTGACCCATTTACGCCGGATCGAGGAAGCCCTGAACCGGATTGAGAACGGCCGGTACGGTATCTGCCTGCGTTGTGGCCGGGAAATTCCACCGGAAAGACTAAATGTATCCCCTGAAGCTCCGTTGTGTGTGGATTGTCAGGAGTTTGAAGAGCGAAGACTCAGGGATAGCCTCCGTCCGGTAGAGGAGAGACTGTTGTTGCCCCCTTTCAGCCGGGGGGGCTCTACCGGTGATCCAGGCATAGATCAGGAGGATATTTGGCAAGGGGTGGCCCGGTTCAACAAGCGGCGCCATATATATACGGATGGGTTGGAGGATGAAGAAACAGGAATCGTTCAGCAGGTCGATAAGACAACCAACCGTCAACACCGGGATCAATCTACAGACTAAGGTTGTGTTAAAGTTTTATCCTGTGTTACAATGTTTTCAGTAGTTTGCTGCGGAGGGAAAAAATTTGCGCTTGTTTGCGGTGGTGGCGATGGTGGTGGGCCTGGATCAGCTTGCCAAGTACCTGGTGGTTTATTATATGAGTGCCGGGCAGACGGTTACCGTTATTCCCCGCCTGTTTTATTTAACCTATATCCGAAACCCGGGAGCTGCCTTCGGGCTTTTACCCTACCGCACATTTTTTTTTATCGCCATTACGGTAATTGTCATGGTATTCATGGTTATCTATTACCGGGCTTTGCCCAAAAGCCTTTATATAATGCGGTTGGGCCTGGCCTTACAACTGGGGGGGGCTCTGGGTAATCTAATAGATCGACTCAGGTATGGTCAGGTGATTGATTTTATTGATCTTAAATTTTTTCCTCCGGTATTTAACCTTGCAGACAGTGCAATTGTAATTGGTGTGGGTATGTTAATAATTGCCTTCTGGCGGATTTCCCCCCATTTGGAACGTTCCTCTTAAACTTTTATTGATTAAACAAAGTGCCTGGCTATTTTAAAAAACCGGATAGGGATCTACATTAGTAATTTTTTCTCCTTCCGTTATCTCCCTTCCCCGGTGGACCAGGCCTGGTGCGAAGGAATAACAGAATATTATTACCCAAAGGCCTAAGCAGTAACGCAAAATTATCCAGGGTTAGGAGATGATCATTGTTGAAACCGGTGTTGGTAGAAATCGGCGGGTTTGCTATTTATTCATACGGGGCTATGCTTTCGCTGGCGTTACTGGTTTCTTCCCTGGGCTTGTTAAAGCAGGCCTCCCGGGAAGGATTTAACCCGGATCATGTTCTGGAAGCGATAATTGCTGCTTCGATATCTGGATTAATTGGCTCCCGGCTGTTGTACGTATTTTTAAACTGGGAGCTTTACCAAGGGCACTGGATAAAAATTTTATTTACCCGCTCCGGAGGACTTTCTTTTTACGGAGCTTTTTTGGGCGGTCTGGTTGCTTTGTTTGCCTGGTGCCGTTACCGTAAATTACCGGTTCTTAAATTTACCGACCTAATGGCTCCTTACCTGGCGCTGGGGTATGCGATTGGAAGGATAGGCTGTTTTCTTAACGGCTGTTGCTATGGGATAGTAAGTTCCGTGCCCTGGGCACTTCCCGCATCCTCCGCCGATAATTTTTTACGCCATCCAGTTCAGCTTTACGCCTCTTTGGGTGGACTGATAATCTTTATAATTCTGTACCGGATTAGACCCCGCCGGCCCTTCGAGGGCTTCCAGTTAATCATGTTGGCGGTGCTTTACGGTGTCTTACGCTTTATCACCGAGTTCTTCCGGGATATGCCGAAAATCTGGCTTGAGTTTACCCTTGCCCAGATCTTCAGTCTCGGGCTGGTCTTATTTTCCTTGCTTCTGTTGCTGGTGCTGTTTGCGATCAGGGGTTATCAAAAGAACAGGGCGTGACCGGGGCAGTGGAGCAAAAATTGTTGGTAACTCCGGAGGAGAGCGGTAGCCGGCTGGACACCTTTATATCGAACCGCCTTGTGGGTTTATCCCGGAACAGGGTGCAAAGGTTGATTTTAGAAGGCCGGATCAATGTAAACAGGGTACCCTGTCGCCATAAAAGCTTACGCCTGGCGGCAAGTGATCAGGTGACTTTTTTTTTACCGTCTCTTAGCCCCCCCGGGTTGAATCCGGAACCGATCTCCTTGGAAATTATTTATGAAGATGAAGATCTGCTGGTAGTAAACAAACCCCGGGGGATGGTGGTTCACCCGGCCCCCGGAAATTTTTCCGGAACCCTGGTCAATGCCCTTCTTTATTATTGCCCGGAACTTTCTACACAGGGAGGGCCTTTGCGCCCCGGGATTGTCCATCGCCTGGATAAAGACACTTCCGGGCTGCTGGTGGTGGCTAAAAACAACTATGCCCATCAGGAACTTTCGCATCAGTTTAAAGCCCGCCTGGTTCAGCGAGAATACCTGGCGCTGGTTTACGGCAAAGTGCCTCCGCCGGGAGGCAGGATCAGTGCACCGGTAGGTCGCCATCCCCGTCATCGCCAGAAAATGGCGGTGGTATCCGGGGGTAGAGAGGCGATCACCCGCTACCGGGTCCGGGCATACCTGGGCAACTACACTTTGCTCCGGGTATTTCTCCACACCGGAAGGACCCACCAGATACGGGTGCATATGGCTTATCTGGGTCACCCCCTGGTAGGAGATCCGGTATATGGTTCCCAACACCGGCCGGAATTGCCCCCAGGATTCCAGGAAGGCCAGACCCTCCACGCCCGCCGGATAAAATTCACCCACCCCCGCAGTGCCCAACCCCTAACCTTTATTGCCCCTTTTCCGGATTATTTTTGCAGCAGTCTGCGTCGCCTTAGCAAGATATAGGGGGCGGTTTCCAGGCCGTCTCTAAAAATACTCTGCAATTAATGGGCGGGGATGGTGCAGATCCCGGGTAAGCCGAGGCAAGCCTGATTAAGAGCCGGTGTTTCGGGAAAGGAGTTGCCGCAACCGTTCCGAATCGGTCCTAACAGTGATCGTCTGATAATTAGTGTAAAGGACCTGGCCGGGTTTGCCGCCGGGAGTGCGGCGGACAAACTTGACGGCGGTATAATCTACTTCTACCACCGGGCTTTCTCTTCCCTTGCTGAAGTAGGCGGCCAGCAGGGCAGCCTCTTCCAGCAGATCCGGCGGAGGGGGATAGGGGGCATCTTTGATCAGAACATGGCTGCCGGGCATTTCCCGGGCATGCAGCCAAGTGTCCTGGCGCGAAGAAAGTTTAAAAGTCACCAGGTCATTTTGGTGCCGGTTGCGCCCTACCAGGATGGGGTTTTTTCCGGAGGAGTGAAATGTCAGGGGCAGGGAAATCTCGGGCTTTTTGGTAGCAGCCGCTTTTTGGGGAGAGCCTTCCAGTTCAAGCCGGATCGCCAGAAGCTGGTTGTAATCCGCCTTTCCTATGGCGTTCAACAACTGTTGCCAGTAGTCTACTTCCGATCTGGTTAATACAAGCTGCTTATTGGCTTTTTGCTCAGTATTCTTTGCTTTGCGGTAAAGCCTAAAATATTTTTGGGCGTTGCCCGAAACTATAAGACGGGGATCCAGAGGGATCCGAATCAGCTGCTCCGGGTGGTAAGGATCCGGCAAATCTACCTGTTCAGTTCCTGGCGGCACCTGCCGGGCGAAAGTCAGCAGGGTTTCGCCATACAGACGAAGCTTTTCTTTATCTTTTGCCCGTTCAAGATCCTGCTGTTGTTCGGCCAGTTTGCGTTCCGATCTGGACAATTTTTTTTGAACGCTTGTCTGCAAAGTTCTACGCAGGGCATTCATATTTTCTCGCTCAATATTATGACGATAATAGTCATCAAGCATCTCACTCATTGATGAGTAGCTCTCTTGAGGAGAAACCAGGTGGGTAAGTCGGTAGGAGGCATATTTATTTTCCAACAGGGCCCAGCAGGGTTCAAAGTGCCCTTCCCGGGAATTTTGAAACAGCATCTGTAGCTCCTTCACCAGCCGCCGGGCCGATTGTTCAGGCTGCTCCCGGTTCCAGCGGCAGCGGTAAACCAGTTCAGTGGCAGTCAAAGGGCTTATCCCCTGGGCCTGCTCCAGCAAAGTTTTTTCCGGAGATTTTCCTTCTAATGACCGCAGAGTCAGTGTTTCTGCCAGATGTTCCGGATTTAGGTTGTAAGGATCCAGTTTGTCGGGGACGGGAGGTGGCAGATAGGTTTCACCGGGGAAAATAGCTCGGTAGCGGTTTCGTTCCAAGTTTCTGTTCTTAAGAGCCCCCAGGATCCGTCGGTCCCGGTTTACCAGGATGAGGTTGCTCCGCCGGCCCATGATCTCAGCGATCAAATCTCCGGTAAATATTCCTTCCATGGATCTAACCATAAAGTTTATGATCCGCTCCAGGGGTGGTTGCGAAATGCCCAGGATCACTCCACCCGACAGGTATTTTCGTAGCAACATGCAAAATGGTGCGGGTTGTTCGGGGTGTCGGTAGGATTGTTGGGTTAGGTGGATCCGAGAGCGTCCGGGGTGGGTGGATAGAAGTAGACAGTTTTTTTCCCCCCCATGGTAAAGATAGATGAGCACTTCGTAGCGGGAGGGTTGGTAGATCCGATCTATCCGGGCCCCGATCAGCCCTTTGAGTTCGGCCGCGATCGCTGTTATGGTCAATGTATCGGCAATCAATTATTACACCTCGCAACCTATTATAAACGCTACCTGCCGCCGGTTCAATGATTTTGGCGGCGGGGGCCGGCCAGGGGATCTGTTTTGTTTTGATAACCTGGCGGCTATAGGGCACCCTGAAGGGTGCCCCTCCTACAATCGCCGCTACCTTGGTGAGTTAAAGTGTACGTTCCGGTGATTCGTTTGCCGGTAATAAAACAGCGGGCAGGGCATAATATTTATTATCCTGGTTTGCAGGATAGGGAAGGGGGGGTTTGTTGTCTCTTCAGTGGGCCAACCTTACCGTAGAAGAGATATGCCGGGTGCTGCGGGTTGATCTCCGGCAGGGACTAACTCCGGCCGAAGTAGCCGCCCGCCGTAAGCAGTATGGGGAAAATATCATTGCCCGCACCTCCCGAATCTCTGCTTTTAATATTTTCATAAATCAGTTCAAAGATTTTATGGTGCTGGTGTTACTGGGAGCCACTCTCCTGTCGGCACTGCTGGGTGAATATACCGATGCCATTGCTATTTTAATCATTGTGGTATGTAATGCCTTCATGGGGTTGATCCAGGAATACCGGGCGGAACGATCCCTGGAGGCACTGCAAAAACTCACCGCTCCGAAAACTACCCTGCTGAGAGAAGGGGTTGTTAAAATTGTTCCTACCAGAGAGGTGGTCCCCGGTGATATTTTGTTGCTGGAGGCGGGAGATCTGGTGGGTGCTGATATACGGCTCTTATCAGTTCAGGCCCTCTCTATTAACGAGGCGGCGTTAACCGGCGAGTCGGTAGTTGTTAATAAAAGCGCTGCCTTGCTGACGGAGCCGGCCGGTTCTCCCGGGGACGCCCTGAATATGGCCTTTAGCGGGACAACTGTAGTATCCGGAAGGGGCCGGGGAGTGGCGGTAGCTACCGCCATGAGCACCCAGCTGGGAGAGATTGCCCATCTTATAAGTCGGATGACCCCTCCCCAGACCCCTCTCCAGCGGCGGTTGAGCAGTCTGGGTCGGTTGCTGGTGCTGCTTTGCCTGTTCATTTGTGCGGTGGTTATTTTTTTGGGTTGCCGGCGGGGGGAACCGGCCTACCAGATGTTTATGTCCGGGATCAGTCTGGCGGTGGCCGCTATTCCGGAGGGTCTGCCGGCAATAGTCACAATTTCCTTGGCCCTGGGGGTTCAGCGGATGATCCGTCGCCGGGCAATTGTCCGCCGGCTTCCGGCGGTAGAAACCCTGGGTTCCGCCTCCATCATCTGTTCCGATAAGACTGGAACCTTGACCCAAAACCGGATGAGCCTTGAGCAAATTTATGGAGACGGAAAGCTTTATAAGGTTGAAGGAAAACACTATCTTCCCTGGCAGAAGGGTGCCTGGGGGGAGCCCGGCTCGGGAAACCCCTTAATCGAACTGGCCTTAACTATTTCCACCTGCTGTAATAATGCTTTCCATGAGGGCGGTTCCCTTCACGGGGATCCCACCGAAATTGGCTTAGCGGAGGCCGCCCGGGTGGCCGGGATAAGGATCCGGTCCCGGGATCGGGAAATGGAAATCCCCTTTACCCCGGAGCGCAAGATGATGAGCGTAATCTGGGGCGGCAGCCGGCGCCAATTGCTGGTAAAAGGCGCTCCGGAAATTTTGCTTGCCCGGTGCCGCTTTCGTTGGTCGGAAGAGAAGGTTGTACCGCTTACCGCCGGGGATCGCCGGGAAATCACTGCCAACTTGGAACAGATGGCCTCTTTGTCTCTGCGCAGCCTGGCGGTGGCTTATCGAAACCTTGATCCGAAATCCTCATTTTCAACACTGTCGCCGGAAAAATTAGAACAGGATCTAACCTGGGTGGCCGTGCTGGGGTTAGAAGATCCGCCCCGATCGGAGGTCCTTCCGGCAATCCGCCTTTGCCGGAAAGCGGGCATCAAGGTGATCATGATCACTGGAGATCACCGGGCCACAGCGGTAGCTATCGCCCGGAGGTTGGAGATAATGGGATCCGGCGAGGAAGTGTTAACCGGCAGCCAGCTGGAACTGATGGATGAGCGGGAACTTTTAAAAATAATCCGGCGGGTGGCGGTATTTGCCCGGGTAAGCCCCGTCCACAAGTTACGCATAGTAAGGGCACTTAGGAAACAGGGAGGGGTGGTGGCCATGACCGGGGATGGGGTGAACGACGCACCGGCCATCAAAGAGGCGGATATCGGGATTGCCATGGGGCGGTCGGGAACCGATGTGGCCCGGGAGGCGGCGGATTTGGTGTTAAGCGATGACAACTTCAGTACCATTGTCAGTGCAATCGAGGAAGGGCGCCACATATACAACAATGTGCGCAAGTTTATCCGCTTTTTGTTGGGGTGCAATCTTGGAGAAATTTTAACCATGTTGCTGGCGATATTGTTAAACCTGCCGTTACCCTTAAAACCGATCCAAATCTTGTGGATAAACCTGGTTACTGATGGTTTTCCTGCCCTGGCGCTGGGAATTGACCAGCCCGAGGCCGGCTTGATGGAACAGCCTCCCCGGAAGCGGGAGGAAGGGGTATTTGGCGGCGGGTTATGGGCCCGGTTGGTTGCCAGGGGCTGGTTTATATCTCTGGTTACCATACTGGCCTTCGGCTATGCACTGAGTTCGGGGAATATCCTGCGGGCTCAAACCATAGCCTTTGCCACCTTAATTGTTTCCCAGCTGGCCTATGTATTTGAATGTCGCAGCGGGGAAACCCGGGGGTTCTGGATTAAATCCAGGCCGGCCAACCGACTGCTGCTGGCGGCGGTGGGCTCATCTCTTATGTTGATGTGTGTTTCAATATATCTGCCGGCTTTAAATCCAATTTTCTATACCATCCCCCTTGATCTTGCAGACTGGCGGCTGGTGCTGGGAGCGGGCTTGCTGCCCACCTTAATTGATCAGCTTTGTTTGATTTTAGAAGGAAAACGTCAACCAGGCAAAATAGCCGCCCGGTTATCCTGGTTTAAGTCTACTATTAGCAGGTGAGAACCTGAACTCGCACTGATTTTTAACCGATTTTAACCGGTAACAGATTTTTGGTCGGGATCTTGAATCCCCCGGGTAGAGGTGATAAAATAAGGCGAAAGCGGCAAATAAGCTGTAGTTTGGTTTAAGAAAGGGTAGCCCTTGATAAAAAGCATGACCGGTTTTGGCCGGGGAAATTTTGTTCAACATGGTTTCGGAATAACCGTGGAAATGCGGTCAGTAAACCATCGTTATGCCGATTTTATTTTACGCCTCCCCAGGGAGTTCTACCTGTTGGAAGACAAGATACGCTCCTTCCTAAAGCAAAAAATTGAACGGGGTCGGTTGGAGGTTACGGTTACCCTGGAGGATACCCCTCCCGGGACAAGGTCGGTAAAGATCGACTTTGAGCTGGCAGAGGAACTTTACCGGGCACTCAAAGAACTTTCTCAGCAATTTTCCCCTAACCTGGATGTAAATTCACTGTTTACAGGCCTGTTCCCGGAGATCGTAAACATACAGCACCCGGCTGTCGATGAACAGCAGGTCTGGGATATGCTAGGGGAATGTCTCCACCGGGCCCTGGACGAGCTGGTGGATCAGCGCAGCCGAGAAGGGGCGGTATTGTTTCAAGATCTGCTCAAGCGCTGTCTCAGTCTGGAAGAACTGGTGGAGAAGATATCCACCCGGGCACCGTTGGTCTACGAGGACTACCGCCTGCGGTTGGAGAAAAAGCTGCAGGAGATGCTTGGCCCCACTCAGATTGATGAAAACCGGATGCTTATGGAATGTGCCTTAATAGTGGAAAAGGCCGGCATCGATGAGGAGCTGGTTCGCCTGCGCAGCCACTTGCAGGCTTTCCAAAAAGCACTGAAAGAACAAGGCTCGGTAGGCCGAAAACTGGATTTTATTGCTCAGGAAATGTTTCGGGAGGCTAACACCATCGGAGCCAAATCTATTGATTTTCAGCTGGCTGCCCTGGTGGTAACGGTTAAGGCCGAACTGGAAAAGATCAGGGAACAGATTCAAAATATAGAGTAAAATAGGGTGAAATAAAAAGCTAAGGGGGTATCCGTTTGGACATCAAACTGGTAAATATCGGATTTGGTAATATTATTTCGGCGGGGCGGGTTATTGCCATAGTCAGCCCGGAATCCGCACCTATCAAGAGAGTAATCAGCGAAGCCAGAGACCGGGGAGTGCTTATCGATGCTACCTACGGGCGAAGAACCAGGGCGGTGATGGTTGCCGACAGCGGGCATGTGATATTGTCGGCAGTGCAGCCGGAGACGGTAAAACACCGCCTTTATGCCAAAGAAACTGTTGGAACAACCGATCCCGAACGGTAGTTTTTTGGGAGGGGAGTAGAGATGAACCAGGGCCTGCTAGTAGTTCTATCCGGCCCTTCCGGGGTAGGAAAGGGAACTGTCTGCCGGCGATTAATAGATATTTGCCCCCAACTTAAGCTTTCTGTTTCCATGACCACCCGCCCGCCCCGTAGCGGAGAGAGAGAGGGGATGGATTATTTTTTTACCTCTGTGCCGCACTTTCAGGATCTGATCAGGCAGGGTGTTTTTTTGGAATGGGCCAAAGTTTACGGACATTATTATGGTACATTGACTGAACAGGTAATTAAAACCCTTGACCGGGGAACCAACCTTTTGCTGGAGATTGATATACAGGGAGCTCGTCAGGTCCGGCGGCGAGTAGATTCCGCTGTATCAATTTTTTTAGCCCCGCCTTCCAGGGAAATATTACAGGAAAGAATTGACGGTCGCGGCACCGATGATGCGGCTGTCATAAACCGGCGCTTAACTGAATCCTGCCGGGAGATGGAAGCCTATCGGGAATATGACTATCTGGTGATCAATGATCGGGTGGAACAGGCCGCTTCCTGCCTGGCCGCTATAATAACTGCCGAAAATTGCAAAATATCCCGCGGCGCAAAACCAGTGGGGTGGGAGGTGAACTGATGATTTATCCATCAATTGACGACTTGCTGACCAGGGTGGACAGTAAATACACTTTGGTTATTGCCGCTGCCAAAAGAGCACGCCAGATCAGGGACGGCAGCAAACCTACCATCGATACCTCCTCCAAAAAAGAGGTAAGCATTGCCTTAAAAGAAATTGACTGCGAACATATTGAATATGAGCGGACTAAAGACGGTATAAAGTAGGGAGGATCAGCCGGCATGATACTACTGGGGATTACCGGGGGGATCGCTGCTTATAAAACCATTGAACTGGCCCGGCTTTTTCTGAGTAACCGATACCGGGTGCAGGTGGTGATGACCCCGGCGGCTGCCCGGTTTGTTACGCCCCTTACCCTGAAGACCCTTACTCGCCGGCCGGTGCTGATAGATCTATTTTCCGGTGATCGTCCGGGTAAGGTCAAACACGTGGATCTAGCTTCCCGGGCACAGGTTATGGTAGTGGCTCCGGCAACCGCCAACACTCTGGGCAAGTTTTCAGCGGGCATTGCCGACAATTTGTTGACAACCTTGTTTATGGCGCTTAAGTGTCCGGCAGTAATAATCCCTTCCATGAATGAACAGATGTACCTTAGCCCGGCGGTTCAACATAACCTGCAGCTGCTGCGTTCTCGCGGTTATCATCTGTTGGAGCCCGCTACAGGGGAATTGGCCTGTGGTACGGTGGGGCCGGGGCGGATGCCGGAACCGGCCGATATTTACAGTTTTACTCGCCATATCCTAAGCAAAAAAGATTTTCTGGGGATAAAGGTGTTGGTTACCGCTGGTCCTACCAGGGAATTTATGGATCCGGTACGTTTTTTAAGCAGCCCTTCCACCGGTCTGATGGGTTATAGCCTGGCCCGGGCTTTTGCTGAACGGGGAGCAGAGGTTAGTTTGATTAGCGGCCCGACCAGCCTATCCTGCCCCCAGGGGGTAGATCTGGTACCGGTGGTTACGGCGGAAGAGATGTACAGGGCGGTAAAAGCACGTTATCAGGGGTGCCGGATAGTGGTAAAGACGGCGGCAGTGTCCGATTTTCGCCCATTAGCGGTGGCCGCTGAAAAGATTAAAAAAGATACCGCCCCCCTTAACCTGCAACTGATCCCTAACATTGATATCCTGGAAAAACTGGGGGAACAAAAGGGAAATCGTTTTCTGGTAGGTTTTGCTGCTGAAACCGGGCAACTGGTAAAAGAAGCCAAACGGAAACTGATCCAAAAAAATCTGGATTTAATTGTAGGCAACGATTTAACCCTGCCGGGAGCAGGTTTTGCTTCCGCCACCAACCAGGTGGTGATAATCGATGCCTCGGGGAAGGCGGAGGAACTGCCGGTGATGGATAAACCGGCCCTGGCTCACCTGATACTGGATCGCATTGCACATCTGCTGCCCGGAACGGGACGCTAATCATGGGGATCCAGGCAGTACATATAAAAAATTATCAAACCCCCAGGTATCTAAGCAGCAGCTCTTGGCTGATGTAAACCTCTATTACCGCCCCTATCGCCAGCAGGGCGATGATCAGGGGAAACATGGAGGCCACCTCTTTCCAGATGTAAAAAAAACTTTGTTTTCTGGATAGCCCGGGAAGCGGTGAGGCCACACAATGGTAACCAAATTTTAATCCAAACGCCCCGCAAATAAAAAATGCCGGCAGCTCAAATATTCCATGGGGGAGAATGCCCAGGCAGATAAAAGCCCACAGCGACAGGCCCTCACCGGCAATGGCACCGGAAATAATTCCGATCAGCATCCCGTTGATGAATAAGGTAAACAGAGGTGACAGCCCGGCCAGGAAACCCAAAAGCAACATTTGGAATATAGAGATCATATTGTTGATAAAAATTACCAGCACCATTATCGGGAGAGGCAAACCTTGAAAAATCTCCTGGATATTTTCCAGGCCTTCCAGTTGGGTCCCGATCAGCTGCTCCAGGTAACCCGCCTGGCCGGGGCCGGCGGGGGAAGACAGGCCGCAGGTAGCTATCCCCCCCAAAAAAATCAATATGGCGATAATAACCCAATTTTTATTTTGTTTCAGAGATTTATAAATTGAGAGCACCGCTTTTCCGCCTTTCACTGCTCATGGTTACTATAGCTATTATATGTAATGCGGGGTAATTGGGGAAGGGCCTGCATCCAATAAACTAGGATCTAGGAGTGATTGGGGATTAAATACGCAGAAATACTGGTTGATTTAGTTACCGATGCCGCCGATCGCCTGTTTCATTATTATATACATCCTGAACTGCAGGGCAAGATAACCCCCGGCTCCCTGGTAAAGGTGCCTTTTGGGCGTCGACAGTACTACGGCTATGTGACTGCACTACTGACAGAACCGGAGGTGCAACAGGTTCGCCCGGTGGGAGAGTTAATCAGCCCCGGGCTGTTAAATTCCGAGCAGTTGGCACTTATCCCCTGGATGGCCAACCGCTACTATTGCCGGATGATCGAGGTGCTGCGAGCGATTGTTCCTGCCGGCAACCGCCGGGGGAAGGCTGCCGGAAACTCCGGGCCGACTGACGGGTTTTTACCGGAAGCGGGGAGAGACATTAAACCATCTTTTACATTAACTCCCGATCAACGGCTGGCGGTTGAGCATATTTGCCGCCGCCTGGACCCCTCTTTTCCCCGGAAGCTGCTGCTGTACGGAATTACCGGAAGCGGGAAAACCGAGGTGTATTTGCAGGCTATCAAGCGCGGGCTTAACCGTGGACGTCAGGCCCTGGTTCTAATTCCGGAAATCTCGTTAACTCCCCAGATGGTGGAGAGGTTTCAAGAACGCTTTCCCGGGCAACTGGCGGTCTTGCACAGCCGTCTTACTCCGGCGAACCGTTCCCGGGAATGGGAAAGGATTAAATCCGGGCAGGCGCCGGTGGTGCTCGGGGCTCGCTCGGCGGTATTTGCCCCCTTATCCGATATCGGCTTGATTATCATTGACGAGGAACATGAAAACAGCTATAAACAGGAAGAGGCCCCCCGCTACCACGCCCGGGAGGTGGCCTGGTGGCGAGCCGGTTACCACCGGGCCATACTGCTGCTGGGAAGCGCCACTCCCTCACTGGAAAGCTTTCACGAAACCGAGCAGGGCCAATCTACCCGATTAGATCTCCCCTTTCGAATAGGAGAAGCGGATCTCCCCCAGGTAGAGATTGTGGATATGCGTCAGGAAATCCTGCAGGGCCACCGCCATATGTTCAGCCGTCCGCTGCTGGCGGAGTTAAAACAGGTACTCTCCCGGGAAGAACAGGTTATTCTATTTCTTAACCGCCGTGGGTTTGCCAACTTTATTCTTTGCCGGGAATGCGGCTTTGTGGTTCAGTGCCCCCGCTGCCGGATCTCGCTGACCATGCACTTGAACCGCCGTAAACTGATCTGCCACTACTGTTCCTATGAGACAGATATTCCGCTTACCTGCCCCAGCTGTGGGGGGAGGTACATCCGCTTCCAGGGGGTAGGAACGGAGCGAGTGGAAAATGAGGTAAAGCGCCTTTTTCCCAGGCAGCAGGTAATCCGTATGGACAGCGATACCACCTCCCGCCGCGGTTCCCACGAACTTCTCTACCGCCGGTTCAAAAATAAACAGGCCAGTATTCTGGTAGGCACTCAGATGATCGCCAAGGGGCTGGATTTTCCCGAGGTAACCCTGGTGGGAGTGATCATTGCAGACACTGCCTTAAACCTTCCGGATTTCAGGGCGGCGGAACGGACCTTTCAACTTTTAGCCCAGGTATCCGGCCGGGCCGGCCGGGGCTCAGCGGGGGGAAAGGTGGTTATCCAGACCTATCATCCCGAACATTATTCTATCCGGGCTGCTTCCGGGCATGATTATCCGGCATTTTACCGGCAGGAGATGGAGCGGCGGTGCAGCCTTGAGTATCCTCCTTACGGAGATTTAATTCGGTTTTTACTTGCCGGAACAGATGAGAAACTGGTGTGGGAGGCGGCCAATTTTGTAGTTGCCCAGCTGGAACCCCTTAATGGCGGCCTGCTGTTGGGCCCGGCTCCGGCGCCGCTGTACCGGTTAAAATATCATTATCGCTTGCAGATTATACTAAAAGGGAAAAACCTGGCCGGGTTGGCCCCGTTGATTAAACAGTTTATGAGGGACTATCGCCGTCATCGACCCCCCTGGAAGGTGCGCCTGACAGTGGATTTCAACCCCCTGGTGATGCTATAATTATAGCAGGAGGTGCTTTTTCAGGTGGCTATACGCCAAATCCTGGTGGGAGCTCACCCCACCTTGCGCAGTTTATCGCAAATAGTAAAAAATATTAATCGCCCGGTATTAAATTTGCTTCAGGATATGACTGAAACCATGTATTATGCCCGGGGAGTAGGCCTGGCGGCACCCCAAATCGGGATATCCAGAAGACTGGTGGTAATCGATCCCGGGGAAAACCGGTTGCTACAGCTTGTAAATCCCCGCATCCTGAAAAAACGGGGAGAAGTTATAGATCTGGAAGGCTGCTTGAGCCTGCCGGGGCTTACCGGAGAGGTACCCCGAGCGGAATGGGTGGCGGTGGAATATCTTGATCGGCGGGGGGAAGTTGCCCGGTTGGAGGCGGAGGGGCTTCCGGCCCGTATTTTGCAGCACGAGATTGATCACCTGGAAGGGATTCTATTTATAGATAGAGCAATAAGGCTGATCGAGCCAAAGCAGGAGGAGGAAGGCCATGAATAGTTTATCCATCGTCTTCATGGGCACTCCCGAATTTGCCCTTCCTTCACTGGAAGCGCTTTATGAAAGCCCTTTCCGGATAAAAGCGGTGGTTACCTCCCCGGATCGCCCGCGGGGCCGGGGCTTAAAGGTGCAGTTTTCCCCGGTAAAAAAATTTGCCCTTCGGGCGGGGATTGAGGTGCTGCAACCAAATACCCTGAAAGATTCGGAGTTCAGGCAAAAGCTTGAGATTTTCAATCCGGATTTAATAGTAACTGTTGCCTATGGCAAGATCCTGCCCCCGGTCCTTCTGGAACTTCCTTCATTGGGAGGTATTAACCTTCATGCTTCCAGGTTGCCGTTTTTCCGGGGGGCGGCTCCCATCAATCGGGCGATCATGGAGGGGGCTACCGTCACCGGGGTTACGGTAATCAGGATGACCGACCGGTTGGATGCAGGCGATATGGTCATGCAGGCTCTTGAACCGATTTTAATCGATGATACAGCCGGCTCCCTTCATGACCGCCTGGCGCTGACAGGGAGCCATCTGCTATTGCAGGCGGTGGAGGCACTGGCGACGGGATCCGCAGTTTTTAAAACTCAAGATCCTTTACTAGTCAGCTATGCCCCTCCCCTCAAGCCCGAGGAGGAGCGGATCAACTGGAATTTAAATAATTTGGCGATTTATAATCAAATCCGAGGGCTGAGCCCTTTCCCGGGAGCCTATACTGTTTTTAAAGGAAAACGTTTAAAAGTACTAACTGCTGCCCCCCCTGAACCGGATGATCCGGGCGGCTTGCCGGGAGAGATTCTTCAGGTTTCGGGGGAGGAGATAACCGTGGCCACTGCTGCCGGTTCCTTAAGGTTGTTGAAGGTTCAGCCGGAAGGGCGATCGCTTATGGCCGCCGGCGCGTTTGGCCGGGGTTACCATGTCAGGCCCGGCACCCGGTTCGAATGAGACAAGCCGGGCCGGGGGTGGGACACCCTTAAGGGTGCACTGCCAAGATCGAGCTTAGGGGACAGACCTGCAAACATAGGTCTGATTTAAATCAAGGTTAGGGGACAGACCTGCAAACATAGGTCTGTCCCCGATGTTGTCATGCCCGTTTTTATTTGTTATACTAGCTCTTAATTCCAGGTAGGGGGGAAATATTTTGCAGGGTATCGGCCTGACTCACCGGGGCCGGGAGCGTTCCCGGAACGAAGATCGGTTTTTAACCTTGATAAGGCCGGAAGCAACCCTGCTGGCGGTAGCCGATGGTATGGGGGGGCATGTAGCCGGGGATCTGGCCAGCACGCTGGCCATAGAAACAGTAGAACGCTGCTGGAACGAGCTGACCGGTAAAATTGCCGGTAGCGGAATAGGCGGGCGGCATATTGCCTCAATTGCGGAAAATTTGATTCAGGAAGCCAACCAGGCCATCTACAGCCGGGCCTGTGACGATCCAACCAAACGGGGCATGGGGACGACCCTAACCGTGGGATTGCTGACCGGTCTTGATCTTACCATCGGGCACGTAGGTGACAGCCGGGGCTACCTGATTACAAATGATCAGATTGAATTGCTTACCAAGGATCATTCGCTGGTGGAGAAGATGATCCAGGAAGGCCTGGTTAGCCCTGAACAGGCGTTGGAACATCCCCGGCGGCATATATTAACCCGGGCGGTGGGGACCAATCCACGGCTGAAGGTGGATCTGATCCAACTGAGCCTGGCTGAAGGGTCAGCCCTCCTTTTCTGCACTGACGGCCTGACTTCGCTGGTTAAAGATGAGGAGATCCTGCAAATTTATTTTGACAAGAAAGAACCCCACCGGGTGGCTTCCGCATTAATCGAACTGGCCAATTTTAGAAGCGGATCCGACAATATAACCGTGGTGCTGTTAACTGATATCGGAAAGCAGGAAGAGAATCGATGATCGGTAAGAAGCTTGCCGGACGCTATGAGCTGCAGATGAAAATCGGTCAGGGCGGGATGGCCTATGTTTACCGGGGCGTAGATCTGATTCTTAACCGCACAGTCTCCATAAAGATACTAAAAGAACATATGATCGAGGATCCCGATTTTGTCCGCCGGTTCCGCCGGGAAGCCCAGGCTGCTGCTAGGCTTTGCCACTCCAATATTGTAAATATCTACGATGTCGGGCGAGACGGAGATATTTACTATATTATTATGGAATATGTCTCCGGTAAAAATTTGAAACAACATATCCGGGGCCTTGGTCGTCTTCCGGCTGAACAGGCGGTGGATATTGCCTGCCAGATTGCGGAGGCGCTGCTCCAGGCCCATGCCTCCGGGGTAATTCATCGTGATATTAAACCCCAGAATATTGTTTTTTCCAATGGGGGCCGAGTTAAAGTAACCGATTTTGGTATAGCCTTTGCAGTCGACGGGACTACGGTTACCCGGGGCAGTGATGTCTTTGGCTCGGTACATTATCTTTCCCCTGAGATGGCCCGGGGAAATCCGGCCGGGGTGCAATCGGATCTTTATTCTCTGGGGATAGTCCTTTACGAGATGATTACCGGCAGGATGCCGTTTGTAGGGGAAAGCCCGATTTCGGTGGCCATGAAACATATTCAGAACGAAATCCCTCCTCCCCATGAGGTGGTTGCCGATGTTCCGGAACCCCTGGAACGGATTATTTTAAAAACGGTTCAAAAAAACCCTGCTCTGCGTTACCAAAGCGCCTCAGAATTACTTGACGATCTGCTTTTATTTAAACAACAAGGTACTTCCAGGGCGGTTATTTACAATGGCGGCGATCATCAGGACACCATATTAATGAAGCTGCCGGCGGTCGATAACCATAACCGGACACCGGCTGATAATAATAATAACAATAACCGCGCCGGGAAGGCTAACCGGGGCAAAAAAACCTGGCTGATAATGGTGATTATTTTTCTAACTGCTTGCCTCTTGGCAGGATTTCTGTTGATCCGCGGCTATCTTGTGAATCCCGAAGTGGTGATTCCGGACATTCTGGAAAAAAATTTGAGTGAAGCCGGGGCCACCCTGGAAGATCTGGGGTTAAGGTACAAGGTAACCTGGGCTGCCCACGACCTGGTGCCCTCCGGCTATGTTATCAGTGTGGAGCCCCGTCCGGGAAGAACAGTTCGCAAAGAAAGAGAGATTGAGCTCACGGTGAGCGAGGGCCCCAAGTATATCGATACACCCGATCTTTACCTGTACACGGAAATGGAAGCGCGGGTAATTTTACAGGAGCTTTCTTTAAAACCGGTAATCGTAAGAGAACATAACGATAAAGTGCCCGAAGATAAGATATTTGAACAGGTTCCTAGCGCCGGATTTCCGATTATTGCCGGAGAAGAAGTTAAAATTTATATCAGTTTAGGGAGCAGGCCTTTCCCCATTGAACAGTTGACAGGCAAATTAAGTGGGGAGGCGCTGGCGTATCTGGACGAAAAGGGTTTAGAAACCGGAAACCTTAAATATCTGCCCTCCGATTCTCCTGAGGGGACGGTCATTGCCCAGTATCCGGAAGCAGGAACCAATGTTAAACCCGGCCAGCTTGTCGATCTGGTAATCAGCGGGAACAACTGATCACTTGAAACATATGGTGTGGGCCAAAAATTTCACAAGGGGGTATCCGTGGATCTGGAGGGGAAGATCACCAAAGTCTCCGCCGGTTGGTATACTGTCAGGGACAATTCCGGGAAAGAACATATCTGCCGGATCAAAGGAAGATTAAAACAGCGGCAGATGTACCCGCTACCGGGGGACCGGGTCCGGTTTTTACCGCGTGAAAAGATAATTGAAGAGGTAAAGACCAGGTCAAATCTCCTGCTCAGGCCTCCGGTAGCCAATGTAGATCAGGTGGTGATAGTGGTCTCCCTGGCTTCTCCCGAACCTGACTGGAATTTGCTTAACCGGCAGTTAATTGCTGCCGAGAAGGCGGACCTGGTCAGCTATGTCTGCCTGAACAAGGTTGATCTTATAAGCCCTCGCTCTCAGGAGAGAGTAACCGGGATGCTTTGCAGATTCCCTTACAAATATTTTCTTACCAGCGCTATCTTGAGGATTAATATGCACGAAATTGCCGGGCTGTTAACAGATCACTCCACCGTATTTGCCGGACCTTCCGGGGTGGGAAAATCCACTCTGCTTAATGCCCTCTGGCCAAAATTACGTTTGAAAACCGGAGATATAAGTGAGAAACTTAAGCGGGGGCGCCATACCACCCGGTTGGTGGAACTTCTTCCTTTGGAGGGAGGGGGAACGGTGGTAGATACTCCGGGTTTTTCCCGGTTGGATCTGCCGTATTTAACTCCGGATCAGCTGGCGGCCTGTTTTCCGGAATTTGATCTGCTGGCGCCCGAGTGTTCTTTTAGAGACTGCCGGCACTTGGTGGAGCCGGGTTGCGCGGTGCGGGAGGCGGCGGAGCAAGGGAGGGTCAATCGCCTGCGCTATCAACATTATCAGCAGTTTTTGAAGGAGATTGCTTCCCGCCAGTTGAGGTAGGTAAAAAACAGCAATATCTTGCGGGGGATGAGTATGGTTGTTAAAATAGCGCCATCGATTTTATCTGCTGATTTTTCCCGATTAAGGGAAGAAATACGCCGGATCGAAGATAGCGGTGCAGATTGGGTACATCTGGATGTTATGGACGGCCATTTTGTACCCAATCTAACCATAGGGCCACCGGTGGCGGCATCGCTGAGGCCCTATACCGATCTATGCCTGGATGCCCACCTGATGGTCGATAATCCCGAAGAACTGATAGAGTCTTTTATTCAGGCGGGGGTGGATCGGATTACTGTTCATGCCGAGGCCACCGCCCACCTGCACCGGGTTTTAACCGAAATCCGACAGCAGGGGGTGAAGGCAGGGGTAGCCTTGAATCCTTCCACTTCACCCGGGGTTCTGGATTATGTTTGGGATCTGCTGGACCTGGTGCTGGTGATGAGTGTTAACCCCGGCCTGGGGGGACAGAGTTTTATTCCTGCAGTGCTGCCCAAAATAAATTTCCTATCCGGCTGTATAAAAGATCGGGGATTACCGGTAGAACTACAGGTTGATGGGGGGATAAATCAAGAAACTGCCGGCCCGGTGATTGAAGCCGGGGCCACGGTGCTGGTGGCCGGATCAGCCATTTTTGGCTCCCCTGATGGTCTGGAGCTGATCCGGGCGTTTAAATTAATCGGGGAACCACCGGATAAGATTTAACCCGGTTTACAGGTATGTTATAATGTAGATGGGAGTGCTACATTTGAATACCGTTTTCTTCGGGGTCTGGTGAGAAGGTTTGCCTTCAATTCCAAACCGGCGGTTACAGCCCGCGAGCTTGAAAGCCAGGTCGATCCGGTGAAATTCCGGGGCCGACAGTATAGTCTGGATGAAAGAAGAAACGGAAGAGCTCAGCTTTCGTTTGTCTCCGGCCCTGAAGAATGTGTTCAGGGCCTTATCATATGGTTACCGGGGTGAATATTTCTGGATACGGACAGGCGATGGATGCGACAGGTTTTAAACTTGGCCCGGCGGGGTGCGGGCCACACCAGTCCCAACCCTTTGGTGGGGGCGGTGGTGGTCCGGGGCGAAGAAGCGGTGGGCACCGGTTATCATCAGGTTGCCGGGGGACCCCATGCGGAGGTTATCGCCCTGGACAAGGCCGGGGAAAGGGCTCGGGGAGCCTCTCTCTACGTGAACCTGGAGCCTTGCTCCCACCAGGGACGCACTCCTCCCTGCACAAAACTGATAATAACCTCCGGGGTTGGCAGGGTAGTGTCCGCCATGGAAGATCCCAACCCCAAGGTTTCCGGTCGGGGATTTCAGTTGCTCAGGGAGGCCGGCATCCAGGTTAAAACCGGGGTGTTGGAACAGGAAGCCCGCCGTTTAAACGAAGCGTATATAAAACATATAACCACCGGCTATCCCCTGGTGGCGGTAAAAACCGCCCTAACCCTGGACGGCAAGATTGCCACCCGTACCGGAGATTCCCGTTGGATTACCGGAGAAAAATCCCGCCGTTATGTTCACCGTCTGAGGGGGCAGTTCGATGCGGTAATGATCGGGATCGGCACGGTGCTGGCAGATAATCCGCTGTTAACCACCCGGTTTGGGGAAGGACGGGATGCGTTGCGGATAGTGGTGGACAGCAAGGCCAGACTTCCACTTGGGGCCGGTCTGATAAATAGCAGTCCCACGGCTTCTGCCATTTTGGCCACCACTGAACTGGCTGATCCGGATAGGTGCCGAAGATTAAAAGAGCAGGGAGTAAATATCCTGACTCTGCCTTCCCGGGAAAAAAGGGTGGACCTGAGGGCATTGTTTGAAAAATTAGGGAAACGGGGGGTAACCTCCGTATTGGTGGAGGGAGGAGGTAGGTTGAACTACAGTTTGCTGGAACAGGGACTGGTCGACAAGTTACTTTTATTTGTCGCTCCAATTATTTTTGGGGGAAAAGATGCCCCTACCGCTTTTAACGGGAGCGGGATAGACAGAATCGCAGATGCCTGGCGGTTCGAGCAGGTAGAGCTAAAAAGGTTACAGCAAGATCTTCTGGTGATCGGCTATCCCGAACGGAAGAGGTGAAGAGCTTGTTTACAGGAATTGTGGAAGAGGTGGGAGAGTTTAGGGGCCGGGAAGGCGGCAAACAGGGAGGCAGGCTGACTATTATCGCCCGCCGGGTGGTGGAAGATCTGGCTCCCGGAGACAGCATCGCTGTAAACGGGGTTTGCCTGACTGCCACTCGGGTTCACGGGGACAGTTTTGAAGCCCAGGTGGCACCGGAAACACTCCGCAAGACCAACCTGCGCCGCCTGGCGCCGGGACAGGCGGTAAACCTGGAGCGAGCGTTGGCACTGGGTAGCCGCCTGGGCGGTCATCTGGTAAGCGGCCATGTTGATGGGGTGGGCCGGCTTCTCTCCAGGCGGCGGGAGGGGCAGGCCACAATCCTCAGCTTCGAACTCCCCCCGGAGCTGCTGCGGTATATTATTTCCAAGGGTTCCGTAACTGTGGACGGTGTCAGCCTCACGGTAGCAGAGTTAAACGAGCAGGGATTTGAGGTGTCGGTAGTCCCTCATACTGCCATGAACACCACCCTGGGCAGGGCTCTTCTCGGCTGGGAAGTTAACCTGGAGGTAGACTTAATCGGCAAATATGTAGAGAGGCTATTGTTGCCGGCTTTCGGGAAAAAGCAAAATAAAGACAATATTACGGTTTCCTTTTTACAAGAAACAGGGTTTATGTAAGCGGGGTGAAAAAATTGTTTAATACCATTGATGAGGCTTTAGCCGACCTGCAGGCCGGGAAAATGATCGTGGTGGTGGATGACGAAGACCGGGAAAACGAGGGGGATCTGGTTATGGCGGCCGGTAAAATTTCTCCGGAAGCAGTAAATTTTATGATCCGCTATGCCCGGGGACTGGTGTGCGCGCCGCTCACCTCTCGGCGAGTAGAAGAGCTGGATCTACCCCAGATGGTGCATGAAAATACTGACCGGATGGGAACAGCTTTTACCATTTCGGTAGATATCAAAACCGCCTCCACCGGCATTTCGGCTTACGAGCGAGCAGAGACCATCAAGGCGCTGATTGATCCCGATATCGGCCCTGAAGATCTGCGCAGGCCGGGGCATGTTTTCCCCTTGAAAGCCAAGGAAGGAGGGGTGCTTAGAAGAGCCGGACATACCGAGGCGGCAGTGGATTTGGCCAGACTGGCCGGGCTCTATCCGGCGGGAGCAATTTGCGAGATTGTCAATGAGGACGGCACCATGGCTCGCATCCCTCAACTGGTGGAATTTTGCTGTAAACATGATTTAAAGTTGGTTTCCATTGTCGATTTAATCCACTATCGGATGAAAACTGAAAAACTGATCCGGCGGGCAGCGGAGGCAGAGCTTCCCACCGAATTCGGGTTGTTCAAGATCATTGCTTTTGAAAGCATACTGGAGAAGCAAACCAGTATCGCCCTGGTTAAAGGCAACATCAGCCCGGAACAGCCGGTACTGGTGAGAGTGCATTCCGAGTGTTTAACCGGCGATGTTCTGGGATCACTGCGCTGCGATTGCGGCTACCAGTTGCAGCAAGCGTTAAGGCAAATCAACAATCAAGGCAGCGGTGTACTGGTGTATATGCGTCAAGAGGGACGGGGGATTGGCCTGTTAAACAAATTACGGGCTTATGAGCTTCAGGATCAGGGTAGGGACACGGTAGAGGCTAACGAGGCGCTGGGCTTCCCACCCGATCTGAGAGATTACGGGATCGGCGCCCAGATATTAGTGGACTTAGGGGTGCGGCGGATCCGCCTGCTAACCAATAATCCCCGTAAGGTAAAAGGGTTGGAAGGATACGGTTTAACCATTGTGGAGCGCGTTCCTATAGAGATACCGCCCGGAAAATACAACTGTCGTTACCTGGCTACCAAGAAAAGAAAACTTGGCCATTACCTGGACCTGGCCTGAACGGGCGGTTGCAGTGTATGCTCCAACCACTGTAATTTATCATTACTGGTCTGATTATAAGGAGGATCTACATGAAAATTTATGAAGGGAAATTAGTTGCCCGGGATTATCGCTTCGCCCTGGTGATCAGCCGGTTTAACGATTTTATCTCCAGCCGGCTGTTAAGCGGTGCTCTGGATGCCTTGAAGCGCCACGACGCTTTGGAAGAAAATATTGCCGTTACTTGGGTTCCCGGTTGCTTTGAAATTCCCATTGCCGCTAAAAAAATGGCCGCCAGCAGCCAGTTTGATGCGGTGATTTGCCTGGGTGCGGTTATTCGCGGCGATACCCCCCACTTTGATTATATTGCTTCTGAAGTAACCAAAGGAGTGGCTAAAGTAGGCCTGGATACCGGGATCCCCACAATTTTTGGAGTTATAACCAGTGACAGCTTGGAACAGGCGATAGAAAGGGCCGGGGCGAAAGCCGGGAACAAAGGCTTTGAAGCTGCGATCAGTGCTATTGAAATGGCGGATCTGGCCCGCCGTATTGCCGGGAACGGTTATAACCTGTAGCGGCCGCCTTCTCGGCTGCAACCGGTTGCTCATTACAATAATATTTTACCAAATATTCTACCGGGTCTGCAGGAAACCGGCCGACCGGATCTATAAGAACCTTCAGGGCCCAGTTTTTAATAGCATCGTATTTGTTCCTATGTTAATATAAAATTTGATTCGGAAATGCAAAGGGGGTGCCGGCAATGGGATCTTCTGCGGAAAAAATTGTGCTGGTGGATGGGAACAGCCTGGTTTACCGGGCATTTTATGCTTTGCCGTTAATGCACGGTCCCAGCGGCGAACATACCAATGCGGTTTACGGCTTTACCAGCATGATTTTTAAACTGATCGAAGAACAAAAACCCGATTACCTGGCGGTAGCTTTTGATTTTCCGGCCCCTACTTTCAGGCATCAGATTTACCGGGAATATAAAATTCACCGCTTGAAAGCGCCCTCCGAGTTAAAGGAACAGATCCAGCGGGTAAAACAGCTGTTGGCGGCGCTTCGGGTGCCGATATTTGAACTTGAGGGGTATGAGGCCGATGATTTGATAGGCACGTTAACTGTTAAAGCCGGACCCCCACCGGTAAAGGTGATAGTGGTTACCGGGGATGCCGACCTGTTGCAGCTGATAAGCCGGGGAGCTGATGTTTTGCTTACCAGGAAGGGAACTACCCGGATGGATTATTTCAACGCCGGGATGATAAAAGAGAGGTACGGCCTGGAACCTTACCAGATGCTGGATTATAAGGCCCTTACCGGCGATCCTTCGGACAATATTCCGGGTGTTCCCGGAATCGGCCCCAAAACTGCCACCCGGTTGCTTCAAACCTATGGCTCACTGGAAAATCTTTACCGGGCCGGCGATCTTACCCCTAAAATTAAAACAAACCTGGAGCGCTATCGGGAGCAGCTTTTTACGGGGCGGGAACTCTTAACTTTGAGGTGCGATCTTCCCCTGAAAATATCCTGGGAACAATGCCGCATGTCCGATCCGGATTGTCGGGGTTTACTTGCCTTATTTTCGGAGCTGGGATTTAAAAATTTGGCCGGCCGGGCAAAAAAACTGTTCCCCTGCCTGGAAGAGCCCGGTCATTCCATTATTCCGGATAAAATTTTGGATATCAGCAGCCTGTCCCAGTTAAATCAGCTTTTACACCGCGTTCCACCTGGGGATAGTTTTGGCCTGCTGGTTGAATTTGCTGCAACTTCTCACCGGCAGCAGAAATATCCCCTGGCTATGGCTTTAAGTTTAGGCGACCGGCCGGGATATTATCTTCAAAAAGAACTTTTGGTTAACCAGGTTGACGGGGTGCTTCAGGCCTTTTCCGAAGCCTGCTCCCGGGGGGCAACTATGGTGGGACATGATATTAAATCTTTATATCACCTGTTTTATCGGGAGGGCTTTACCGGCGACCCCCGGTTTGCCTTTGACACCCGGCTGGCGGCTTACCTGCTGGAAGCCGATCAGGGGAGCCTGGACCTCTCCTGGCTGCTCGAGCGGCGGTTGGGGGTCTCTGTAAGCAAGCCGGCGGAAGGAGAGACTGAAACCGGTCCCCGCCTGGCCCGACAAGCCGGCCACCTCCTGGTCCTGGTGGAGGATCTCAGGAAACAGATTGAACAACATTCACTGGATGCACTTTATTACCGGTTGGAACTGCCCCTGGTAGAAATACTGGCTAAAATAGAAAACCGGGGAATACCGGTTGATCTGGAGCTGCTGGATAAGCTGGCGGCAGATATCCGGAAACGCATACAGCACCTGCAGCAAGAGATCTCCCGGCTGGCGGGAGAGGAGTTTAACCTGAACTCTCCTCGCCAACTGGCCCGGATTCTGTATGAAAAACTTCAGCTTCCGGTTTTGAAAAAAACCAAAACCGGGCCCTCCACCGCCGCTGCTGTGCTGGAAGAGCTGGCGGATCACCACCCGATTGTGCCCGTTATCCTTAATTACCGGCAGCTGGTAAAGCTGGAGGGGACTTACCTTACCGGTTTGAGGGAACTGGTTGATCCTGCCGACCATAAAATATATACTACTTTTAACCAGACAGTAACTGCTACCGGTCGCCTCAGCAGCAGCGAGCCCAACCTGCAAAATATTCCGGTTCGCCTGGAGGAAGGTAGAAAGATCCGCCGGGCTTTTATTCCCTCCGGAGAGGGAAGACTGTTTCTCAGTGCCGATTATTCCCAGATTGAGCTCCGCATTCTGGCCCATCTTTCCCAGGATCCAATTTTGATAGAGGCTTTCCGGCAAAACCAGGATATTCACCGGCGCACTGCGGCGGAGGTGTTTCATGTTTCTGCCGGAGAAGTTGCCCCCTCCATGAGAGATAAGGCCAAGGCGGTGAATTTCGGGATTATCTATGGCATTAGCGATTACGGCCTGTCCCGGCAGTTAGGGGTTTCCCGGCAGGAAGCCCGCAGATATATTGACAGTTATTTTGAGCGTTACCAGGGGGTTAAAGCATATTTTGAACAGACTATTGATCAGGCAAAAAAATTGGGGTTCGTGTCCACTCTTCTTAACCGGCGCCGCTATTTGCCCGAAATTAACTCTACAAATTTTAGCCGGCGCAGTTTTGCGGAACGGATGGCCCGCAATACGCCGGTTCAGGGCTCTGCAGCCGACATCATAAAACTGGCCATGCTTCGGTTGGACCGGTTGATCAGTGAAGGAGGATTTGAGGCCCGGCTCTTGCTCCAGGTTCATGACGAGCTGTTATTTGAGCTGAAATCCTCCGAGGTTAATTTTTTTGGCCCGATCATTCGCCGGGAGATGGAGCAGGCTCTGCCCCTGTCTATCTCCTTATCCGTGGATTTAAAATGCGGTTTAAACTGGGCCGATCTTACGCCCTATGAGGAGTGGATTTAAATGCCGGAACTTCCCGAGGTGGAGGTTATCAGAATGGAACTTCTGCCGGCGGTAACAAATAAGATATTTTCCGCTCCCCGGTTAATCTTTCCGGAATCGGTGCGTTTCCCTTCACCCGGGCGGTTTGTGAGCCGGCTTGACGGCAGCCGGATAGTAAATTTGCAACGCAAAGGCAAATATCTGGTATTCAATCTTGACCGGGGTCTGCTGTTGATCCACCTGGGGATGACCGGCCGGCTTTTATTCCCCGGTAATCGGCGGGTAACCCCCGATAGCTTTCCTTATTTGCGGGCAATGTTGCCCTTTTGCGACCGCACGGCGCTATATTTCTGTGACAAGCGTAAATTTGGCGGCATTTGGTTGGGCCTTTCCATCCGGGAGCTTCCGGCCGGTTTTTTGAATCTGGGCCCCGATATCTACCGGCAGGTTGATCGGAAAAGCTTTACGGAGGCTCTTAGGAACCGCCCTCGGATGATGATCAAACCCCTATTATTAAACCAGCGCGTGGTTTCCGGGCTGGGAAATATCTATACCGATGAAAGCCTGTACCTAAGTTTTATTCATCCTCGGCGCCGGGCAGGCACCCTGGCCCCGGAAGAAATAACCTCCCTTTACAGGGCAATCCGCCAGACGTTAGATAAAGGCATAGATTGCGGCGGCACCAGTATCCGGGATTTTCGCAATGCCGGCAATCGGGAGGGAGGCTTTCAACATTTTCTGGAGGTTTACAACCGGCAGGGCTCACCCTGCCGGCGATGCGGCGCAGCGGTGTCCAGGATAACCGTCGGGGGCCGGGGAACATATTTTTGCCCCCAATGCCAGAAGGAATGATTTAGAAAAACCTGAAGCACACTCTCCCTGTTTTCTCCATATGCTAGAAGATGTAACGTTCAGGGAGGAATTGAGTTGTCTTTGGGTTTGTTCACCCTGCTGCTGCTGGCGGTCAGTATTGATGGTTTCAGTGCCGGGTTCTCTTTTGGTTTAAGAAAGCTGGTAGTTCCGCTATATTCGCTGTTGATTATTTGCTTGCTATCGTCTCTGGCGGCGGCCTGTTCAATGCTGATTGGAAGCAGAGTTGCCTTGCTGATTCCCGCTTCCTTTCTCTCTTCTGTCGGGGGAGCGGTGCTGATTATCCTGGGAGCGTACATAGCCCTCTCTGATTTCAGACAGGGCCGGCAGGCGCCGTTGACGGAGCAGCAAGCTGTGGCTTCAGAGAATAGCGGCCACAGCCTTCATATACTTGCCGTTATTTCCAAGTGCCCGGATAAAGCCGATCTGGATTGTTCCGGGAAACTAGGTGCCAGGGAGGCTGCTCTGTTGGGGTTAGTTCTCTCTGCAGATGTGTTTGGAGCCGGAGTAGGCGTTTCACTGATCGGTCAACCTATGCTTCTTACCGCCCTGGCGGCCGGTGCAACCCAGTTTTTGTTAATACTGCTGGGAGCGAAATGTGGGCGCCTGGTGTCAGGCCTGTTTTCATTGAGAGTTACTTCCTGGTGGGCGGGATTTATTTTGATTTTTGTGGGGCTTGTCAATATGCTATAAAAGAGGCCGGGGTATGGTAACAATCGGCTTAACCGGGGGCATTGCTTCCGGAAAAAGCACTGTAGCCGGGATGCTGCAGGAAAAAGGGGCGTTGCTGCTTGATGCGGATCTTGTTGCCCGGGAGATCGTCGGACCCGGAGAAAATGCCTGGCAAGAGATTGTTGACTTGTTGGGTCGGGGTATTTTAACCCCGGAAGGCACTATCGATCGCCGGCGGCTGGGAGAACTGGTATTCGGCGATCCTGCGATCAGGGAAAAGATCAACCGTATTACCCATCCCCGGATCGTGCAGGAACTGCTCATCAGAGCGGAGAAATTTAAGCATGAAAACCTCGGATCGGTGCTGGTATTGGAGATCCCGCTGCTTATCGAATTGGGCCTGCAACCCATGGTAGACCTTGTCTTGTTGGTATATGTTTCACCAGAGGTTCAGTTTACCCGCCTGCAGCAGCGGGACAGGTTTTCCACCCGCCAAATCACAAACCGCCTTCAGGCGCAGATGCCCCTGGGAGAAAAAAGGAGATTTGCCCATTACCTAATAGATAACAGCGGATCTAGGCAGAACACAGCCCAACAGGTAGAGCTGTTTTGGAGCAGGGTGGTGAATGACGGATAGTGTTATGGGCCTAAGAAAAAGACTTGGGTATTTTTTAATTTTTATTTTATTGCTTTTTGTTATCTGCCGGTTATTTGTAAGTCCCCGGCTGGGAAAGATGTTCTATCCTTATCCGGCAGCTTACCGGGGATATATAGAGGAGCTGGGGGAAAAATATCAGGTTGATCCGCTATTTATTGCGGCGGTTATCCAGGCAGAGAGCAGTTTTAATTCTGAGGCCGTGTCTTCCAGGGGGGCCTGCGGTTTGATGCAGTTGATGCCCTCTACCGCAGAATGGGTAGCCGGAAAAATTGGATTTGAACTGTACAGCCGGGAAGATCTATTTAAGCCCCGGATAAACATTGAAATCGGCACCTGGTACCTGTCCAGCCTGCAGCAGCAGTTCGGCGATAATAAAGCGGTGATGCTGGCGGGATATAATGGGGGGCGAACTGAAACCGCCCGCTGGTTGAAAGAGAACATTTGGGACGGCCGGGAAAGCACCGCCTCGCGGATCCCCTATGCCGAAACTCGTCTTTTTGTCCGGCGAACACTGGCAACTTATCGGCGGTATCAGAAAATCTATGACGGCAAATTTCCCGGGTAATAAAATATTATGGATTACATTATTCCCGGTTGCGGTAAGGTAGATATCCGGTGCCCGGATCTGCCATGGTCTTACTCCCGGAAAATATTCCTGTACTAACTAAAGAAACAATAAACACTATTAACAGGAGGGATTAATTTGCATACAGTTACTTTAATCCGGGGAGATGGAGTCGGCCCGGAACTATGTGAAGCCGCCACTACGGTAATCGAAGCCACCGAGGTTGACATAACCTGGGAGGAGGTTATAGCCGGTCAGGAAGCACTGGAGAAACAGGGAACTCCCCTTCCCGAGCAAGTTCTTAACTCCATTCAAAGAAACCGGGTGGCCCTGAAAGGCCCCATTACTACCCCGGTGGGATCCGGGTTCCGCAGTGTTAATGTGGCTTTACGGCGGCAACTAAATCTTTATGTTAACCTGCGGCCGGCAATGAGTTTGGCCGGAATAAATTCTCCTTTTGCAGATGTCGATCTAGTAGTGGTTCGGGAAAACACCGAAGATCTATATGCCGGAATTGAACATAGGATTGGATCCGATGCAGCGGAAAGCATTAAAATTATTACCCGTGAAGCCTCCGAAAGGGTAGTAAGATTTGCATTCGAATATGCCCTTAAACATAACCGTTCCAAGGTCACCGCAGTTCACAAAGCCAACATTCTTAAACTTAGCGATGGACTTTTTTTGGAAACGGCCCGTCAGGTGGCGGAACGCTTTCCCCAGATAGAATTTGAAGATCGCATTGTTGATAATATGGCCATGCAGCTGGTACAGAAGCCGCAAAAATATGATGTACTGGTAATGCCCAATCTGTATGGCGATATTTTATCCGATCTCTGCGCGGGGCTGGTGGGGGGCCTGGGGGTTGCCCCCGGAGCCAACATCGGAGACGATATTGCCGTGTTTGAGCCGGTTCACGGCAGTGCTCCCAAGTATGCCGGGCAAAACCGGGTAAATCCCACTGCCATGATCCTGTCGGCGGCCATGATGCTGGATTATATCGGCGAAATAAACGCCGCCGGCAAGGTGCGGGAGGCCACCCAAGCGGTTATTCGGGAAGGCCAAACCGTTACCTATGATTTAGGGGGCCTGGCCGGCACTTCGGAAATGGCCCGGGCGATTGTCGATTACTTGAAAAAAGCCTAGGTTAAATATCCCCACCCGGTACAATATGATTTTGTCTTGTAATGCCCTTTTACAAAAATGTTGGGGGCAAGGCCTGCCTCGCCCCCAACATGCTTGCACCTAGCTCAGTGGATTGCGCTGACGACGCAAATTTATATCGATAGAAGATCCCCTGTCGCTGTGCCCTTCGGGGATCTCTGTCTCCGGCTCCCGGGCCAATTCTTCCCGGTATTTTTCAATTTTTTGTTGATCGATGTTTCGTTTCTGGGGCCGGCAGCGATTGTATTTTTTAGCCAACTTATTCCCTCCCTTCGCAAATTCATTCAGTAAGTATATCTTTTACCGCACTGCGCCTTGCTATCCGTTTCCGCCGTATATTTTAGGATCGATATTTGCAAACTAAGAAGGGGGTGATCTCAATGGCGGATGTTGATGAGAGCAGATTGTTTACGCTGGGCCATGCTGCTATAAAGTACGGAGCCTGGCTGATCGGGTTGATTGTGGTTTTATTTTTTTTATCGCGCCACCTTTTCCCGTTTATTCGCTCGCTGTTTTAATAAAAAATTAGCGTTGGAGTTAAAGCATGAATTTGATTTTAGGGGATTTCTAAAACCACGATTTTCCAGGCACAGAGGATCATTTTAAGGGGTGGAGGGTATCCACCCGGTGTCTGAATATTCCAAATATAGTTCTAAGGCAGGGTTATTTAAAGATAGGGAGAATTAACAATTATTGAAACATTGGTGCTCTCCTTTGGGGAGAGGGAAGGCAGGTTATTTGCTAAAATAATCATGCACCCAAATCGACAAAGGAAAGAGGTGAGCCGGCAGGTTATAATCTCCCCGGTTGGTATTATTCTAACTTAAGGAGGTCGTTATTTATGGGAGAAGGTACCTCTCAGGGCATGATGGTTTTAATCGGGGTCATAATCTATATGATAATCATGCTCTCTATAGGGATTTGGAGCTCGCGGCAGATTAAGACCGCCACCGACTACATCGTGGCCGGAAGGCGCCTGGGTCTGCCCCTGGTAACCGGCACCCTGGTAGCTACCTGGTTCTGTGCAGGAACGGTAATGGGCTCGCCATCCCAGTCCTATCTGTTTGGCAACCAGGGGACTATTTTCGATCCCTGGAGTGCGGCCCTCTGCCTTATCCTGGCCGGTTTGTTATTTAGCCGTCTGATGCGACGAGGCAGGTTTATGACCGCCGCCGATTTTTTCGATATCCGTTATGGCAAAAAGATGGGGGTTATAGCGGCCATAGTATTAATTATCGCCCAGATGGGCTGGGTGGGGTCCATGCTGGTGGCCTTCGGGGTAATTTTGCAGTATTTTTCCGGCCTTCCTCTGGCCTGGGGCATCATTATCTCCACCATAGTGGTGGTAGCCTATACATACATGGGGGGGATGTGGTCGGTTACCCTAACCGACCTGTTCCAGGTTTGCCTGTTGACTATAGCTATGATAATTATGCTTCCCATTGCCATCGCCCATGTGGGGGGCTGGAGCGCCTTTGTTACCAATGCCGCCAACTGGGCCGAGTTGCCTACCTTTGCTTTAACGCCTACCGCCGATGCCGGCTACCTGGGTTATCTGGGAGCTCCGGGCTGGATTTACTATATCGGGGCCTGGCTCTCCATTGGTTTCGGTAGCCTGTGTTCTCAGGACTTAATGCAGCGCACCCTTTCCGCAAAAGATGAGAAAACAACGGTTTATGGTGCTTACCTGTCTGGAATAGTCTACCTTACGGTGGGCATGATCCCGGTTTTACTGGGAATCATCGCCTTTGAGGTTTATCCCGACCTAACCATTGCCGATACCGAAATGATCATGCCCATGCTGGCGGTAAAATTTTTGCCGCCGGTTTTAATGGTAATCTTTGTGGCCGGGATAGTGGCCGCGATCATGTCCAGCTGCGACAGTGCCCTGCTGGCCGCCGCCTCCATAATGGGATATAATGTGCTTCGTTACTTCAGGCCTGATGCCGGCGACGAGCTGGAGCTTAAAACTACCCGGATCTGTGTGCCCATAGTAACGGTGGCCTCACTCTTGATTGCCTTGTACCTGGAGACAATCTACATGCTGATGGTTATCGCCTGGACCTGGATGCTGGTGTCGCTGATCGCCCCTTATGCCGCAGGCTATTTTTGGAGAAAAGCCAATGAATCGGGGGCTATCGCCGCCCTGATTGCGGGCTTCGGTTCCTGGGTGGGATTCATCTATTATTACCTGCCGCTGACTACCGAGGCCAATATCGGGGTGATAGAAGAAGGGGTTGTCTATATGGACTGGGCTTTATGGGATGCGGTGTACATGGGCTCGGTGCCGGCATTTATCGTATCGATTGTGGCCTTGATAGTGGTCAGCCTGGTTACCCAAAAGATCGATACACCAAAACCGCTGGCTGATATCGACGGTAAACCCCTGAAGCTGATTAACTGGACCGGATGGGGATTTGGAAAAGGCAAGAGCCCGGAGACCCTGGATACCAAGGCCGGTTAATGTAACGGGGATGGCAGTAACAGTTGATAAAACGATTAATCAAACGGGAGCTTACCAGGGCGGTAAACTCCCGTTTGATTTTTTTTACGGATTTGAACCTAATCCCGGGGCTGTACAAATCCGGCCAAGCAGTGAGCAAACAGCCCGGTTTGCTTGACATGTAGGGGGTTACTATTTATAATTTAAACACGGGTCGGGGTGGCGGAACAGGCAGACGCGCACGTTTGAGGGGCGTGTGGTATACACCGTGTGGGTTCAAGTCCCATCCCCGACACCATATGTATGCGCATTATTTTGCAAAGCTTATACGTGAAGAAGCAAAAGCCCACCTTTAGAAGTGGGCTTTTGCTTTGGTGATGTGTGGAGAACAGAGTGTAGATGGCGGCCTTGGGGGCGCGCTGTTCCTGTTTTCTATTAAGAATAGTGGTGGGATTCCTGTAGATTTTTTTCAGCCACCCTAGCTGTGTAGTCAGGCGGCCAATCTGGGAATATAGGCCTTCGATTTTTTCTTCCTGCATGTTATTATCAGTATTATGGGAAATCAAGGAAGGAGCGGATAGTTGTGAAGAAAACGTTGAAATTAATAGGATGGCTTTTAGTGGTCTTGGTTATAATCTTGTTGATCAGTTTTACCGGGTGTTCCGGGGAAAAAGGTTCATCCTGGGAATTTGAGCCCACAATTCAGGAACCGTTGAAGGCAACCTCCGGCAACGAAGAGATCGTGCTTGGTAGTATGGACAGGGAGGGAGTGGAAGTAATCATCCCGGCGGACACATTTGCGGAGCCGGTTGAAGTAACGCTTTTGAATCCGGAAAATGTACCAGGGTTTTCGCCCTCCCAGATGACGGGTTTTGGTGCACCCATCGAGATCTGTGTAGGTGAAGAGGAGGTTCGTCTCCTCCAACTGGTCACGATCAGGATGAAATACGATCCTTCTCTTCTGAGCGAAGACTTAGAATCAGGGGCCTTGTATTTTGTCTATTACAATGGGAAGGAATGGGAACCGGTCAAAGCGATTGTAGACAGTGAAAACCAGATCATGAGTTTCCAAACCAGTCATTTCTGCCTCTTCGGTCAGGCCGAATTACCCCTCAGCGAACGGATCGAACAGTATACAGCCAACCAGGCCCTGGGGAAATGGGCCCAGAAACAGACCAACAGCGTGACCGACAAAGCGCTGGAGGGGGTGATCGACTATGTCCTGAAGGAACAGTTAAATATTAACGATAAAAAAGTGACAGGGCAGATTATCAACAGCATCATCAAGGATGATGAATGGGGCGATATGC
>CAYXBB010000009.1:0-98 GCA_964463285.1 uncultured Syntrophomonadaceae bacterium
ACAGACCGGAAAACTTAGGTCTGTTTTAAATCAAGGTATGGGGACAGACCGGAAAGCTTAGGTCTATTTTAAATCAAGGTATGGGGACAGACCGGAAA
>CAYXBB010000009.1:198-50965 GCA_964463285.1 uncultured Syntrophomonadaceae bacterium
GCTTAGGTCTGTTTTAAATCAAGGTATGGGGACAGACCGGAAAGCTTAGGTCTGTTTTAAATCAAGGTATGGGGACAGACCGGAAAGCTTAGGTCTGTCCCCTAGGGGTGAAAAAAATCCAATGGATTAACCGCAGGATTGCTATCCCATCCCGACCAGTGCCCGGAGCCGTCGCTGCGGCGGATTTCAAAATGGAGGTGTACCCCGGTAGATCGTCCCGTGGACCCCATATAGGCAATAATCTGTCCTTTCTCCACCACTGAGCCGGTTGAGACCAGATTTCGGCAGTTGTGCATATAGACCGTGTAATAACTGCCGTGATATATAATAATATGGTTTCCCAGGCTCCCCTGGTTGCCGGTCCGCACCACTACCCCGCTGTCCGCAGCCAAAATGGGAGTGGCAGTGCCGGCGGACGAAGATATATCGATTCCCCGGTGGGCATACCCGCGGAATCCTTGAGTTATCCGGCCACCCCGGTCAACACCGTAAGGAATTGGCCAGGCAAATTGCCCGGTGCCGTAAGAAGGTACCCGGGCAGTACCCCGTTCAATCACTTGGGTAACCGGTGCCTCCAGAATGGTTTCCGAAATTTTTTGCCGGGAAATTTCCCGGCCATTCTGCCGGGTTACATGATAAAGTACCTGCTTGGCTCCCGGTTTGCCCGGAGTAACCACCCGGGATTGCACATTCCACAGATCCCCGGTCCAGGCATAACTAGTGGAAAAAGGCACCTGTTCTTCCTGGCTGACCTCCTCCACCGTAACCACGTGCACCTCCGGCACCGGGATCGGTAATTCACCCTCTTCTTCTCCGCCAGCCGGAGGCAGTTCGGGATGATAAGGGAAGGTATCCCCCCGTGAAATAGCATATACCTCCCGGTGGGTTTCCCCTGCGGTCAGCAAACCGGCTGCTCCCTCCGCCGGGTAAATCTCCTCCGGCCTCACCAGGCAACATTCCCCTTCTATTTCTTCCGCAAGTTTAACCTCCAACAATTTTACCCCTTCACAGTGGGAAGCATAGCTCTGCCCCAGCAGATCAATAACCTCCTCCACTTCCTGCTGATCCTTTACCGGCACTACCGGCTGTCCGTCCACGGTAATAATCAGCGCATTGGTAACCATGGTTACCTGTTGCCGCAAAACCTCTTTAACCAGCGGCAGATCCGCCTCACCGTCCGGGCGGTAATCCCGGTAACAGTTAATTTCCTGAAGAGGTGTTACCGGCATGCTGTACAGGCGGCTGCACTTTTCGGTAAGCGAATCTATAAAATCTTCCACCTCTTTGGTCTCTCGCACCAGGCCGATCTCCTGCCCGTCCACCAGCACCACCTCAAAATAATTTTGCTGGTAGTTCAGAACCCCCAGTCCCCCTCCTAAAAGAAAAGAAACTCCGGTTAAATAAACCGCCCAATGCAATGTCTTGTTTTTTAACCAACAACACCACTCTCTTAACATGCTATAACGGTAAGCCTGATCTACCCTGATGGTTAGCGCCCGCAACAGCGGCACCTTTTTCCGGTCCTTCATCGATTACCTCCTTTGCGTTAGGTTGCCAAGGGGTTACTAATAAAGGGTTTCCTTCAAAAAACATATCAGCCTTACTTCTGTTTCTTTCTCCAAAAATCCTGCCACCGGTTAGATTATTTTTCCGTTGCAGCAGAACAAGGCTGCCTTGGCAGGTATTATTAACCTGCCTGAGATTATTTTATTCTTCAACCCTTGTTTTTTAAACATTGGATTTTTCCCCGGGGATGGCAAGGCCGGTTCTGCAGCGGCACATTAAAGATGACGACAGGAGCGATCACCGGTAATCGCCCTATCATGGTTCTCCCGGGGCAGAATATTCAACTTCTTTTTCCCGTGCAATATTGGCAAATTTGCTGTACCTGTCCAGGAAATACAGCTCTACAGTACCCGTAGGCCCATTCCGCTGCTTGGCAATGATGATCTCGGCCACATTCCCGGTCTCCGCATCCCGGGTATAATAAGCTTCCCGATATATAAATACCACCATGTCGGCGTTGGCCTCGATACCTCCGGATTCCATCAGGTCGCTTAAAATCGGGCGGCGATCCGGTCTTTTTTCCACCGCCCGGCTCAACTGCGATAGTGCAATTACCGGCACGCTTAGCTCCTTGGCCAGCGCTTTTAGCGATCGGGAAATTTCAGATAGTTCCTGTTGCCGGTTCTCAGCCCGGCTATGGCCTCTCATCAGCTGAAGGTAATCTACAAATATAGCTTCCAACCCTTTCTCAGCCTTTAACCGCCGGGCCTTGGATCGTAGCTCCATGACCGAAATAGAAGGGGTATCATCTATATACAGCGGAGCGGTGCTTAACGGGCCCACCGCCCTGGTAAGTTTCTGCCAATCATCCTGAGTTAAAAAACCGCGGCGCAGGTTCTGGGCATCAATATGTGCCTGCGCAGAAAGGAGTCGTTGGGCCAACTGTTCTTTAGCCATCTCCAGGCTAAAAATTGCCACCGGTTTATTTTCATTAACTGCAATATGTTGGGCAATATTCAACGCCAGAGTGGTTTTACCCATGCTGGGCCGGGCGGCCACAATAATTAGATCCGCTTCTTGCAATCCTGCACTAAGATAATCCAGATCCACAAAACCGGAAGAGAGCCCGGTTACTCCTTTTTTATGATCGTAAAGCTTTTCAATCCGATCAAACGTATGTACCAGAACCTCTTTAAAGGAGGAAAAACCCTGACGTTTGCCCCGGCGTCCAATCTCAAATATTTTTTGTTCTGCTTGATCTAAAAACTCATCTACATCCTGAGGGAGGGTATAACTGCCCGATATGATCTTCGTACAACCGCTGATTAGTTCCCTCAGTATGGCCCTTTCCCTGACAATTTCGGCATAATATTGTATGTTGGCTGCCGTAGGAACCGCATCGGCCAGAGAAACCAGGTGTTGCATCCCCCCCGCCTCCTCCAGGCAGTTCCTGGTTTTAAGTTCATCAGATAACGTAATTAAATCTACCGGTTCTCCTCGATCGCTAAGCGATACGATAGCCTCAAATATCTTTCGATGAGATGTGCGATAGAAGTCTTCCCCCATCAACAACTCGGAGGCGGTAAAAATAGCCTCTCTATCAATTAACATTGAGCCGAGTACCGACTGCTCGGCCTCCAAATTTTGTGGGGGAACCCGTTCTCCAGTAACGGTCATAATCAAACCTCCTTGGCAGGAAACAATGTCCCTAAAGCCGAGGGGTTGAAAAAATGAGGCCACAGATCTGCAATTTTTCGAACTGTAATTATCTGCATATCCGGAAAACTAGGGGAAAAATTTTCACCGTTCCCTGCCGGAATCAGCACCTTTTTGAATCCTGCCAGGCGCGCTCCATAAATTTTTTCGATTATCCCTCCTACCGGCTTAAGGGTGCCCTGAAGGGAAATTTCCCCGGTAATCACGCAATCTTGCTTTACCGGAATTTTCCCCAAGGCGCTTAACAGAGCAATAAATATGGCCGCTCCTGCCGACGGCCCATCTATATTACCGCCGCCGATAACATTGAGGTGCAGGTCAAAATCACTGAGATCAAGTCCGGTAAGCTTGCGAATAACCGTTGCCGCTACAAACACCGAATCCTTGGTCATTGAGCCTGCAGCATCATTAAACCGCAACCGTCCCTTCCCGGGATCTGGCGAAACAAGGGCCATCGCCTCTATCTCCAGCACCGAACCGATAAACCCGGACACCCCCAAGGCAGAGGTTTTCCCTATCTCTTCTGTTTCGCTGGCATAAACCCTACTCAAAGGGATCAGGCGATTGCCTTGCAGTACCTCCTGCATTAATTGGCGGGTAATCTGAGTTGGGCGTCCGGTATCCTCCTTGTAAAGCGCCCGGCTATAGGCCTCTATCAACAAATTTACCGCCTGTCGCCCCTCAGCAGTATAATAGCTGATCAGCTTGGCTACTGCAGGACTTATTTTTATTTTAAGTTTAGCGGCAGCAGCCTTAACTATTCTGATAATATCCTGGGGGGTAAGCAGATCAAAAAATACCGGGGTGCAACGTGAGCGAAGGGCCGGGGAAATATTCTCCGGAGGGTGAGTGGTAGCCCCAATGAGCACAAAATCGGCGGGAGCACCCTGTTCAAACAACAACTTGATATATTTGGGCACCCTGGAATCAGAAGAATCATAGTAGGCCGACTCGAAAAATACCCGCTTGTCCTCCAGCACCTTGAGCAGTTTGCTTTGCAGCTGCAGATCCATCTCGCCTATCTCATCAATAAATAAGACTCCCCCGTGAGCATCCGTAACCAAACCGGGTTTGGGCTCCGGAATACCCACTTCGGCCAGATCCCTTTGAGCGCCCTGATAGATGGGATCATGAACTGAGCCGATTAAGGGATTGGCTGTTTCCCGAGGGTCCCATCTCAAAGTGGTACCGTCCACCTCTACAAATGGCGCCTCCTTAGAAAACAAGGCATGGCTTGTTGTTTGCGCTTCCTTTAAGGCCAATCTGGCAGCGGTGGTTTTGCCTACGCCGGGAGGCCCGTATAATAAAATATGGGTGGGATGCGGCGAGGCCAGCATGGAAACCAGCGCAGTAACAGCTTTATCCTGGCCGATAATTTCATCTATACTGCCGGGGCGCAGCACCTCCATCGCGCTTCGGGAAAGCTCCCGGCAGCACATTTTCTCAATATGAGCATATTTTTTTAATGTATGCGGCGTCTCCACCCCGTTGATATCTTTAATAATCTGGGTTTTAATTTCTTGCAAATATTCCTCATGCCGTTCTTCCACTTTACGGCGTACCTTCTGCTCTATAGACTCTTCCAGAGAGCGTTTGGCCAACTGCCCGGCCAGTTTATCTTCCAGCTCCTCCAACAGCCCGGAGATAAGCCCCTCTTCCGGGGGATTTTTTAAAGTGGGATCCTCAAAAATAAGCCTTTGCAGTCCAAGGACTTGTTGGGAAAGTTTCTCAGAACGAAGAAGAGCCAAGGCCCCTAATTTGCTGGCTTTTAAAACTACCTTTTCACTTCCATAAATATTAATTATTAGTTCCAGCAGGGCATCGATGCGCTGATCCCGTGAACCCGGATATTTCTTTACATGAGCAGGCATCCCCACACCTACCCTTCCCTCTCAACATTTACCCGGATCGATGCTTTTACCCCTGAGCCAAGTTTAATCACAACCCGGTGTTCTCCCAAATTTTTGAGAGGCTCATCCAAAATCACCTTTTTTTTGTCTATTTCAAAGCCTCGTTCCTGCAACATTATCGCCAGCTCTGAAGCGGTAATAGAGCCGAACAAGCGGCCCCCCTCGCCGGCCGCCACTTTAAAGTTCACAACCACACCTTCCAGCTGCCCGGCGATCTTCTGGGCCAGTGTTTCCTGTTGCCGGGCCTTTCTCTCTGCAACCTGCTGCCTGTGTTCCAGTTCCCGGAGGCGTTTAGGGGTAGCCTCCACCGCCCAGCCTTTGGGAAATAGCAAATTCCGGGCATATCCGTCGGCCACCTCTTTTATTTCGCCGCCGCAGCCCAGGTTTTTTATGTCTTTGGTTAAGATTACCTTCATAGCCTCACATCCTCAGCACTGATTATAGATAATTCGAGATCATTTGGGCAGGCTCCTGCCCATTAGAATTACATAAAAAATGGCGCCGGTAAATTAAAATTCCAGCACCTTAACAACCTGGTGAATATCGGTTTATTCAGAGGTAAACGGCAGTAGCGCCATAATACGGGCGCGCTTTATAGCAGTAGTTAACTGCCTCTGGTGACGAGCGCAGTTACCTGAAATCCTGCGGGGCAATATTTTCCCCCGTTCCGTAATAAACCGTTTTAACTTTTCATATTGTTTATAATCCACAAACTCTGTTTTGTCCACACAAAAACCGCATACCTTTTTTCTAGGTTTACGAACTCTATCGCGCCTCAACTGACCGGCCCCCTTGTCTGAACTTAAAACGGAATATCATCTTCGCCTACTAAAAGATCCTCGCTTGCATTGCCGGCATCCGCCTCATCGGTTTCCGCCGGCTGGCCCCTATCCAAAAACATTACATTGTCGGCCACAATCTCGGCCGCTTTTCTTCTAATCCCCTGGCTGTCATCATAAGAACGGATTTGCAAACGTCCTTCCAAGGCCACCTGTCTTCCTTTTTTTAAATAGTTTGCACAGGTTTCCGCTCTTTTTCCCCAAGCAACTATATTTATAAAATCCGCCTCTCGTTCACCCTGTTGGTTGGTAAAAGGCCTGTCTACAGCCAGTGTAAAAGAACCTACCGCTTTTCCGCTGGCGGTAAACCGCAACTCGGGATCACGAACCAACCGGCCGACCAGTATTACCCGATTAATCAAGCTTTCACCACCTTTCAAATAAAGGCTTAATTCTTTTCTCGGATCACCAGATAGCGCATTACGCCGTCTGTAACCCGAAAAAAATGCTCAAGCTCCGGAACAACCTTGGTCCCGCATTTAAAATTTAGCAAATAATAATGGCCTTCTTTGAGTTTGTTAATCTCATAGGCCAATCGGCGAGCTCCCCAGTCCTCAATTTTCCCAACTTCGCCCCCAAATTTTTCAATTAAACTCCGGATGTTGTTTAGAACTTCCTGGTTTTTATCCTGATCCTGCTCAGGATTAAGAATAAACATGGTTTCATAGCTGTTATTCATCTATTACCACCTCCCTGTGGTCTAAATCGGCCCCTTTTGCGGAGCAGGGACATTTTGATCGATATTATCATGTTTGCCGGCTACAAACAAGCGGGTACCGGAAATATTGAGTATCCCCCGGGATCACCGCATTATTAATGCCGTACCCCGATATTAACCCGGAACAGAACCGGGTTAACCGGTAATCTTTATTTGGAGGCCGGTTATTAATCACCTTCTCCGGTTATCAACCGTTTTACCCGCCGCTCAAACCGGGATCTTGGAAGCAGCACGCTGCGTCCGCATTTAACGCATTTTATTCTAAAATCCATGCCTACCCGAAGTATGCGCCATCGATCCGATCCGCAGGGATGGGTTTTTTTTAGCTGTACCACTTGTCCCACCTGGTACCGCATACTTAGCCTCCCTACCCCTAATAACCCTGTTACAGTGTATCCAGTACCGAACTGATCTGGTTAAACACCTGGGATATATCTGTATGGCCGTTAACAGTAGTTAGCAAGTCTATTTGCCGGTAATATTCCACCACCGGTGCAGTCTGCCGGTTAAATACCTCCAGCCTTTGGGTAACCGTCTGCAGCGAATCATCATCCCTTTGGTAAAGTTCACCGCCGCACTGGTCGCAAACATTGCGTACCCTGGGCTGGTTGAATTTAAGATGGTAGGTAGAGCCGCATTCCCTGCAAACCCTTCTTCCGGTAAGCCGGGTTATCAGCTCGTCTTCAGGCACCTCGATATAAATCACCCGATCAATTCCGGTTTCTCTCTGCTCCAAAATCTGGCCAAGGAACTCCGCTTGTTTCAAGGTCCGGGGAAATCCATCCAAAAGAGCGCCGGGATCATCATTTGGCTCACCAAGTTTTTCGGACACAATTTGCACCACAATTTCATCAGGAGCTAGTCGGCCTTGATCCATATATTCCCTGGCTTTTTTGCCCATTGGTGAACCTTTATTAATGGCCCCTCGTAGAATATCACCGGTAGCAATATGCAGGAGCTGATACTTAGCTGCCAAAAGCTCCGCCTGAGTCCCTTTGCCTGCTCCCGGAGGGCCCAACAGCACAATTAACATTTTAACATTAACCTCTCTCCCTTAAGGAAGCTGGCTGACACAGCATAACTTGTGCCAGTATAATGTTCGATTTTTTCGTCTTAATTCCTGCTTGTTTCCAAGATATACCGGCTAGTTCCACCAAACTCCTGTTTGGTCAACAACTGTCCACATGAATTGAAATAAAACCGAGTGTTCCAGGTGGAGAGGTTCAAAGGGTAACCAGGTTAAAAACGGCAGACTGATCCCGAACGCCAGTACCGCTAACAGCGCTGCTTCCGCAGCCCCAATCACCAATCCTCTCCACCGTTCCCCCCGGGTGGGGCCGCTTGAACAACGCTTCAGCCAAAACGAAGAAGCTACATAGCAACTACATCCCCACACCAAAAAGGCAAGACAAAAACAAAGCACATTTAAAATCGCCTGACACATCAACTCTAACCAGCTGTTGCTCCCCACCGATAGGGAAGGGTGTCTCGCATACAACTGGTTTATAAATAAGGGAAACGGCAAATCAGTTTTAAGAGAAAGACTGGACACTGGAACAGCCAGCCGCCGGCTAACTGTTTGCCGGATAAGACTAGTCACCGGATAACTGTGAACCAACACCACCCTGATTTCGGATTTAAAACTGATCGAGATGGCTATGGCAGCCAGCAGGGCACCTGCCCGGCTGCACATCCGCCGGGCTCCGGATAGGAATCCGGTTATGCCTCCCCACAACAACCAGCAGGTTATCAGCAAGTCAGCCCAGTTCATATTGCTCTCTTTCATCCAGGCCGGTATTAAAGATAGCAGTGCTTATTTTCCGGCCTTTTTAAATACATATTTCAAACCTTCTTTTAATATACTTAAATATATATTGATGCAAAGGAGTATTTTTAAACCCTATGGCAGCCTTTCCGCTTAACCATAACCTTAAAGACGGCGCTAATTTCAGGAGAATAAATTGTCGGGATCCGTCGGCTCCAACCAAAATAGTGTCGACACTAACAGAATTAATCCCGATTGCCTTGCATGGCAGTTATCGGGCAATAGTCTGTATCGGCTCGGACAGATCTACCGGTGATGCGTTGGGGCCGATAGTGGGAACATTCTTATCCTCCTTAAACTTAGCCGAAACAATAATCCTGGGAACTTTAGCTCACCCGGTGCATGCATTGAACCTAGAATCTACCATCGGTGAATTGTTTCAGTCCGATAAGCAGCTTCCGCTGGCAATCGCCGTTGATGCCTCTTTAGGAAAACCTGATCATATTGGAACCATTGAGGTAGGCGCAGGCCCCTTATACCCCGGCATAGGGGTTAAAAAAGATCTGCCGCCAATAGGCCATCTGTATTTAAACGGTGTGGTTAATATTGGTGGGTTTATGGAGCAAATGGTTCTCCAAAGCACTCGCTTGTTCCAGGTGATGGAACTGGCCGTCACTATTTCCGCCGCTTTGCAGCTTTTCCTTACCGGCGACTATCAAAATGAACATCCCCTCTCTCCCGATCAGCCCCATGCATACCTGTGGGAGGCCCTCACTACACAGAAAAACAGTTAATCGGCAAAACCTACAAATACTAAGGGTTCAACGAAATAAGCCATTATGGCAAAGCACCTGTATATCCGGGGACAGGCAGCCGCTTCTATCCCCAGGAACATTTGAAATACAGCAATGTCCTCTTTGAGAATGCCGGCTGGGGCCTTAGACCTTACTGATCCGCATCCGAGGTGACGATCGCCGAGGCATTTTCTAAATTCTGGTCATTCATCTCACAATCGCCGGTAAAACGAGCTCCTTCATCGATCACCAGACCATTAGTTTTAATATTTCCAGTCACCGTGCCCGTGCTGCGAATTTCTAATTTGCCGGAAAGGTTCAGGCTCCCCTTAAAATGCCCGGCTACCGCTACATTCCTGGCTTGAATATCCAGTGTGGCCCGCCCGGTTTCTCCCAATATTACATCTCCTTCGGTTTCCAGCTCTCCTTCCACCACGCCGTCTATTCTCACCAGGCCTTTTGCTTTAATAGTACCCTGAAAATGGGTATCCGGTCCGATCAAAGTAACTATTTTATCCGGTGGCGATTCCTGTCTGCTTCCCTTAAACAATCAGTCTGCCCCCTTTTATTAATCAATGCATATAATTAAGGGGATTAACTGCTACCCCGTTAACATGAATTTCATAGTGCAGATGTACCCCTGTAGAACGACCCGTTCTACCCATATAACCTATTACCTGTCCCCTGGTTACCCTATTTCCGGTGGATACAGAAAATCCGGAGAGGTGAGCGTAGTAGGTTTGGTACCCGTACCCATGATTAATTATTATTAGATTGCCCCAGCCGGCCAGATAAGCAGTCGTGGTTACTGTTCCATCGGCAGTAGCACAGATCGGATTGCCGTAAGCGGCGGCAATATCTACCCCATTGTGGAACTGAGATGCATACCGGTTAAAAGGCGAGCGTCGGTAACCAAAGCCAGATGTAACCCGTCCCCAGGTGGGCCAGATTGAAGGCGTAGCCGCCATCCGTCGCGTATATTCGTCAACCTGTTCGTTTAGTTGACCCAGTGAATCGGCTTGTTCGGGAATAATCTGTTGCAGAAGGGCGATATTGCCTGCCACCCGATCCAGCACATCTCCTCCCGAGCGGCTGCTATAGCACCTCAGTTTCGGATCAGAAGCGTCCTCGTCATCGGTTGGCGTTCCGATTCGCCGGGCCACCCTCTCGGTCAGAGATTCCACCTGCTCAATCTGAGTTAATAGCTGTTGTGTTTCAAAAGCACAGATGTTCATCTCGTCATGCTGCTGACGGTTCGTTTCACATAATCTGCCGGCTTCCCGGGATTCCTCCAACACCTGGCGATAGGAACAAACCAACACCATCAACAAACCAAGCCCGATAACTATGGCGGTTACCAGCAGTTGCCCCGCTCGCAGTGGGAGTCTGAGGCTATATGTAGATTCCTCTGAATGGGGAACAATTATCACGGTAAAACATCGTTTTGTTTTCCTCACATCTAAACCGCACCTCTCAACAATAGCATTGGCACATTTAAAAAGTTAGATAGACTGCAGGGCTTTTTGCAAGGCAGCCTGCTCCTCCAGGCTTAAAGGGTGCCTGGATTTACCCTGTTCAACCGGCTTCCCGTACAGTCGGTTTTCTTCTCGTCCAAATAAACTGGTTACTACCACACCATCTCCGACATCGTTTAGCAACGCCAAAGAAAAACTCAGATCACTTCCGGTATCCTGAAAGGCATTATATCGAACCAGGCCTATCCCGACAAACCTGGAAGCCCGAGTTTCAAGGATCTTTAACCTGGAAGCTAATGCATCATTTTTTTGTTGCTCCGCGGTAATCAAGGAATTTAAATGGCCAAGCAATTCCTCCATGTTTAATTGGTCTCTGCCAAACAGAAGCCTGCGGTAGCGTTTCTTAAGCAAGGACAGCCGGAACCATTGAACTGTGCATGAAGCCGCCAGGATTACCAGCCCGGCAATAAGGCCAAGCAAAACCGCCCCTAGGTTGGGAAATATTAAACCCGAAAAATATTCCCATATTCCATTGATGAAAATACACCGCCTTAACAAAGCATGTAGTTAAATTATAAAGAATGTAATTCGCTGCCGGTGGCCGGAACCCTTTTTTGTTTCACGTGAAACAAAAAAGGCTAGGCTATCTCATTATTAAACCTAACAACCGCTCCAGGTCTTCAAGTTCGTAAAACTCTATTTCAATAGCCCCTCCTCTGGAACGATGAGTTATCTTAACCCTGGTCCCCAAATAATGCTGCAGCTTTTCCCGCAGCTCATTCCATACCGGGTCAGGTCCATGGTCTGCCTGGAACTGTTTCTGTAGTTTCCGGTTTGAGTGTTTAGGCTGCCGGCTACTGGAGATAAGTCGCTCGGCTTCCCTGGCAGTTAGCTTTTCCTGGATTATCTTTCGGGCCAGTTCGATTTGCATCGCCTGATCAGAAACCCCCAGCAGCGGTCTGGCCTGACCCTCACTAATCTCTCCATTAATTAGGGCCTGTTTAACTTCGTCCGACAGGCTTAACAACCGTATAGTGTTGGCAATAGCTGGCCGGCTTTTTCCCAGGTGCCGGGCCAGCTCTTCCTGGGTAAATTTAAATTTATTGATTAGCTGATGGTAAGCTCCGGCCTCTTCAATTGGGTTTAAGTCTTCGCGTTGCAAATTCTCAACCAGGGCAATTTGCAGCATCATCCTGCTGTCCATTTCTTTGGCCAGGGCAGGTATGGTTTCAAGACCGGCCAGTTTGGCCGCTTTGAACCTTCTTTCCCCGGCTACTAAAACATAACCGTCTTTCCCGGGGGAAACAATTACCGGCTGGACCACCCCATGTTCCCGAATAGAATCCGCAAGTTCCTGAAGCTTTTCCGCATCAAACCGGGTCCTGGGCTGAAGCGGGTTTGTCTTAATTTGAGTAATATTAATTTCTCGCAGGGTAGCCCCGCTATCAATGGTGTCAGGAATAAGCGCGCCTAACCCTCGCCCTAATCTTCTTTTTCCAGTCATTTGCCAATCACCTCCTGGGCTAGAGTCAGATATACCTCTGACCCCCGGCAGCGAGGGTCATAGACAATTATCGGCTGGCCATGGCTGGGTGCCTCGCTTAATCTTATATTGCGAGGAATAACCGTCTCGTAAACCAATCCTTTAAAGTACTTCCTGATCTCATCGGCCACCTGCTCCGACAGGTTGGTCCGCCCATCGTACATTGTCAGCACCACTCCTGCAATGGTTAATTTTTCATTAAGGTGCTTACGCACCAAGCTAACGGTGTTAATCAGCTGCCCCAACCCTTCAAGGGCATAATACTCACACTGAATGGGAATCAATACTTCATCGGCGGCAGTAAGGGCATTAATGGTTAACAACCCCAGGGAGGGAGGGCAATCGATCAACAGATAATGATAATTTTTTCTTACCTGCTGCAGGGTTTGCTTTAACCTGGTTTCCCGGTTAATGGTAGGAACCAGCTCTATCTCTGCACCGGCCAGTTTTATGCTTGCCGGTACTATATCCAATCGTTCCCACGGGGAGGAGATTATTATCTGATCCACAGAAATCGAATTGATCAGGGCATCGTAAACACACAATTTAATCCTCTCTTTAGGAATCCCTATTCCGCTGGTAGCATTCCCCTGAGGGTCAACATCGATCATCAGCACCTTTTGGTCATAATGCGCCAGTGCTGCCGATAAATTCACGGCGGTGGTGGTCTTTCCTACTCCCCCTTTTTGGTTGGCAATAGCTATTATCCGGGACATGTTGCGCCTCCTTGCTAATGATCGGTGTCCTGGGTGTTTGGTATTTTCTCCTTTAAGCAGAGGTGAAGCCTCTTCCACCAGATTCACTTACTTTGGGAAGACGGATAATAACCTCATAACATTCTGGGCGATCTTGTTCCACCACCTGCGGGGTAAGCCCGGATTTTTCTATAATACCTATCGCCTGGTGTATAGTATTTAAAAAGATCCGCAGATCCCTGATAACCATCTTACTGCTTTGTTGTAAGGGTTGTTCGGACCGCATCCCGGTTAGTCGTTCTATTTGATGTTCCACTTGTTTTACGGTAAGATTTTTGGCAACAGCTTCATGGTATACTGCTTGCTGCAGCTCCTCTGCCGGCAGTTTCAGTAGCGCCCGGGCGTGCCGTTCAGTTATTATTCCCTTCGCTATTCCTGTTTTTATCTGTGCCGGCAGCTTAAGCAGCCTGATTTTATTGGCAATGTTGGATTGGCTTTTGCCCAACCTTTGGGCCAGTGCCTCCTGAGTATATCCAAATTCCCGCAACAACCGATTGTAGCCTTCGGCCTCTTCAATAAGGTTTAAATCCTCCCGTTGCAAATTTTCTATCAACGCTATGGCCGCCATGGCGCTGTCCCCAATGTTCTTAATCATTGCCGGAATGGTTTTCCAGCTTAGTTCCCGACAGGCCAACAGCCTTCGTTCACCGGCCACTAACTGGTAGGATTTTTTACTCCTTCTGACTATTATCGGCTGTAACAGGCCATAGGTTTTAATTGATTGGGCCAACTCCCGTATTTGTTCTTCGCAAAATCCGGTTCGTGGCTGGTAAGGATTTAAAGTTATTTCGTCTATGCTAATATTTTCTATTTTATCGGTCGGCGGTTCGTTTTCCTGAAAGGCCATTTTGTCACTCCATACTGCCTGCAAATTTATTGCCAACCCAAGGGCTACATGCAACCGGTGCAAAATAACCGCTAAGCTGTTTTGGTTTCATCGTGTAGTTGTACTAATGATAATTGGACAACAAACAGGACATTCCTTCATAAAAAAGATATTTCTACCTTTGATTAACCCTTGGAACGGTTAAAAATTCGGCGAGGATACCGGGAAGGGGTCGGGAAAACCTTGTCAATAATAATAATTATGCGTTGCTCACCAGTGGGAAGTTTGTAAGACACCCTTTTGCTTATCCGCCCCCCACATAGCTCCAGTACGGTTTTCGCCTGTATTATTTCTTTTTCTGCAGCCGGACCTTTATATAGCACTACCTGTCCTCCCAGAACAGTAAACGGAAGCGCTATTTCTGCCAACAGATTTGTCCGGGCCACCGCCCGGCTGCACACATACTGGAAAGTTTCTCGGTATTGAATATCCCCGGCTATTTTCTCTGCCCTTCCTAGCAAAAAAAATACTCCTTCCAGCTTTAGACGCCGGCAAACATGTTTTACAAAACTAATTTTACGGTGACTTGAATCTAAAAAATAAATCGGGATTTCCGGCAAAAATATTTTCAAGGGTACTCCCGGCAACCCCGCTCCCGTGCCCACATCCAGTAGCGGCCCCTGTTCCATTTTCATAACCGTTAACGGGTATAGCGAGTCGAAAAGATGCTTGTATATTATTTTATAATAGCTCTCATCCCCTACCAGCCGGTGGCGGTTTGTTCCCATTTGGATTAGCGACAGGTAAGTGGTTAAATTTTCCACCTCCCTGTTCCCGGCAGGTAAAGAAAGTAGCTCAAGAGCCTTTGTAATTTCAGGCAAAAGGCTTATCTGCAATCTCCCCCCACAGTCTATTTTCCTATACAAAACTCTTTAAAAATAAAATCCAACATTTCACCGGAAACTGTTTCCCCAGTGATCTCCCCCAGCTTGTTCCAGGCAGTGCGAACCTCGAAACTTATCAACTCTAAAGGTTCCCTTCCCCACATTCCCTTTGCTTTCCGGATACTTTCCAATGAAGCGGTGATAACCTCCACGTGCCGCACCGAAACCAGGAAGGGCTCAATATCTTCGGCGGTAGGGCTCTGTTCCAACAAGCTGATAATTGCTGCTTCCAGGTCATCCATTCCCTGAAATTCAAGGGCGGAGGTATGGACTATCGGAATATCCGGAAACCGCTTGGTTAACTGTTTAAAACCCTTGCATATCCCCAAATCAGCTTTATTTATGATAAATATCACCTTTTGATCCGGTTGTTTTAAGCTGAGAGCTATTTCGTCCTCTTCAGTTATCGGAGAAGAACCGTCAAACACTACCAACATTAAACGGGCTTGTTCGGCAATCGATCGGGATCGCTCCACCCCGAGCTTTTCTACCGGATCTATCGCACCGTGAATTCCGGCCGTATCGATCAGGCGGATTGTGAATCCCTTCAGCACCAGCATCCCTTCCAGTAAGTCCCGGGTGGTACCGGGTATTTCATGCACAATAGCCCTTTGCTGGCCTAACAGGGCATTCAATAGTGAGGATTTCCCAACATTTGGTTTTCCAACAATGACGGTAGTTACCCCTTCTTGAAGCATCAGCCCCTGGTCGGCTCCCTTTAACAGTCTCTCCAAACCCTCCTCAAGGGCAGTCAAATCCGCTAGCCGCACCGGTGAAATTTCGTTTCCGGACATCTCTTCCGGAAAATCCATCTCTGCTTCCAGATGAGCCAATATTTCCAAGGCATACTGCCTTAACTCCGTAATCTTGTTGGATAATATCCCTTTCAAATTGGCGGTAGCTATCTTTACCGCTTTTTCGGAGCGAGCCCGGATCAATTTCAACGTGCTTTCAGCCTGGCTAAGGTCTATACGCCCATTTAAAAATGCTCTTCTGGTAAATTCCCCCGGCTCTGCCGCCCTGGCTCCGGCTATAAGCACTTCTTTGAAAATCATTCTTAAAGCCATTGTTCCACTATGCCCATTAATCTCTACTACATCTTCCCTGGTAAAAGTATGCGGCGCCCTCATGAATGAAACCAGTGCTTCATCCAGCATTTCTCCAGAATTATTTTTTAAATACCCATAATACAGGTAACGGTTTCGGGGATAGGAGCCGGATGTTTTCTCGGCGGGATAAAATATTTTTTTCCCAATTTTAAATGCTTCCGGGCCGCTCAGGCGGACAATACCGATACCCCCTTCTCCTAAAGGGGTACTGATAGCGGCAATTGTATCTCCTATATTCATCGCTGTTACCTTTTCCCTTATAAATAACTCTATAAATCAAAATGCCGCCTCCCGTTTCAGAAAGGCGGGCCGGTAAGATCATAATTATCTGGGAGCAATAAACACTTTTCGGTAAGGCTCTTCTCCCCTGCTATAGGTGTACACCCTGGAATGTTCCTTTAAAGCCAGATGGATGATACGCCTTTCCTGGGGGTTCATCGGCTCTAAAGATACCTCTCGTTGGGTTGTAGACACTTTGTATGCTGCTTTCTCTGCCAATTTGGTAAGGGTTTGTTCCCTCCGCTGCCGGTAGCCCCCTACATCTACAACTGCTCTCTTCTGAGCTCCCGGAAACTGCCTCCGTAAAATTGTATTAATCAGATATTGAATTTCATTAAGGGTTTTTCCCCGTCGCCCAATTAATACTCCACTATAGGGTCCGCTAATGCTGGCATAATATGTATCTTCTTCTTCAGTTACCTTAACCTCTCCCTCAATTTCCATGAAACTAAGCAGTTTCAGCAAATATTGTTGCAGGTATTCGGCAGGCTCATATCGCAGCGTTACCAACACCCTGGCGGCTTTACTGCCTAAAAATCCAAACAACCCCTGATTGGGCTCACTGAGCACTTCTACCTGAGCATGATTTTTATTTATACCCAGCTGGCTAATAGCTTTGTCTACCGCCTCTTCCACTGTTCGTCCGGTAGCCTCCATGGCTCTCATTTATTCTTACTTTTCCTTTCTTTTGGCTTCTCTTTCCCCTTAGCCGGCTCCGGTTCACCTTGGCTCTTCCCCCGATGTAGAACTAAATAGTGCTGTCCCAGAGAGAACAGATTGTTCAGCACCCAGTATAACACCAGCCCCATGGGAAATTTAAAACTCAAATAGGTGATTAACGCCGGCATCATATACATCATCATCTTCTGGTTAGGATCAGTCATAGTTACCCGTTGATATAGGAAAGTACTTATCCCGGATAATATGGGAAAAATATAATATGGATCCGGGGACAACAGGTCCCCCCATAATGGAAAAGAGGGTATCAGGTATGAACTAAAATTGGGGATATCCAGGATGCCGAATTTAGCCGGATTACTTAACAATCTAAAGATACCGATCAAAATTGGAAACTGAATGATCAGCGGCAAACAACCGGCCATGGGATTGACCTTGTTTTCCTGTAACAGCTCCATAACCGCTTTGTTTTGTTTTTCTTTATCGTTCTTATATTTCTCCTGAACTCGCTTAATTTCAGGTTGTATCGCCTGCATCCTCTTGGCCGATTGTATTTGCTGGTTATTAAGCGGAAGGGTTACTATTTTTACCAATAATGTAAGTATCAGTATGGCCACTGCATAATTGTGGCCGCTAATATTCATATAAATGTAGCTCAGTGCGGTATTAAAAAACCCGGCAATCGAATCTATCATTGTTCTCCCCCTTATTCTACCGGATCATATCCACCGGCATGAAATGGGTGGCACCGTAGCAGGCGCCTGATACCCAGGTAACACCCCTTAATTATTCCCCGGGTCTTGACTGCCTCATAAAAATACTGTGAACAGGAAGGGTAAAACCGGCATGTCGGGGGTTTCAGTGGAGAAATAAATACCTGGTAAAATTTTATCACAGACAAAACGATTTTCTTAAACACCCTATTCAAAAATATTAGGTGAAAAAAAATTATATTAGTTTTGCTTTCCTGCAAGCCAACCACAACTCCTCCCGAGCCTCCCGGTATTTTACATTTACTGCCGGTTTTCGGGCTACAATTACAATATCATACCCGGGCTTAAGCTCTCCCTGCAAGGATCGTAAGGCTTCTTTAAACCTTCTTTTTATACGATGTCGCTGAACACTATTTCCCGTCTTTTTGCTAATAGAGAACCCCAGTCGGTGGGCCTGCAGCCGGTTGGGATAATAATATAGGACCACGCTTCGGGAAACAACAAATTTTCCCCTCCGATAAATGAAATTAAATTCCCGGCTTTTTTTAATCCGTTCAAATTTGATTCCGGTCATCAGGCAGAAAGGGTTTTTCTCATTTTTTCGCGTCTTCTTTTAAGAACTGCTCTTCCCGAGTTAGTCTTCATCCGGTGCAAAAATCCATGTCTTTTTTTTCGTCTTGTTTTTTTAGGTTGATAAGTCCTTTTCATAGGAAATCCTTCCTCATAAATATTTCATGGTTAAACTAAACATAGAAAATTATACCTTAATAAAATAGACAATGCAAGGCAGCTAAATTTTGAAAAGAGATCCCTTCTAAAAAGATCGGCCTTGATAATGCATGATTACCAGTGAACAGGGTTCACATTGTTTATTAATCCTTATTTTCTACCCTTTTTACAAACTGTGGGTAATTGCAGGAGGCGCTATTTTTTGTTAATATGATCTTGTTTATACAATAAACTGTCTGTTATTCACAATCACTGTTAATAACTCTTGTAATTGTTAATAATCTCACCTTCTACCGCACTCAAGTTTATTTTAATATATTTTTAATATAGGGAGGTTAATTTAATGAACCAACACCTCTCCCAAATATGGAATCTGATGCTAACAGAGATCGAAAAAAATCTCAGCCGCCCCAGTTTTGAAACCTGGCTTAAATCAACCCGCCCGATATCTTTAACTGATAATACAATTTTGATAGAAGTGCCCAATGATTTTACCAAAGATTGGCTTGAATCAAGATACAAAGAATTAATACTTAGAACAATCAAAAATATTACCGGAGAGGAATACAATATTAATTTTTTAATTTCTTCTACCATTGATTCTCCGATTGACAGCTCGGCTGATTTTCGATTTTCACCCCCCTCATACACCCCAATTGATAGTTCAAAAAGCACAAAACATAAACATTATCAAGGATCCCCTTTGAATCCACGATACACATTTGAAAGTTTTGTTGTGGGAAACTGCAATCGCCTCGCCCATGCTGCTTCGCTGGCGGTAGCAGAAGCTCCATCTAGAGCCTATAATCCTCTATTTATTTACGGGGGCGTAGGTTTGGGGAAAACCCATCTGCTTCATGCTATTGGCCATTACATTCTGGACAATAATCATGGATATAAAAAAATTACCTATATATCTACTGAAAAGTTTACCAATGAATTTATTAATTCCATCAGGGATAATAAAACTGTAAATTTTAGAAATAAATATCGTAGTGTAGATGTGCTTTTAGTGGACGATATTCAATTTTTAGCTGGAAAGGAACAGACCCAGGAGGAGTTCTTCCACACGTTTAACACCCTGCATGAAAGCTACCGTCAGATTGTAGTTTCTAGCGATCGCCCCCCAAAAGAAATTCCTACATTGGAGGATCGCCTGCGATCCAGGTTCGAATGGGGATTAATTACCGATATAAATACCCCTGATTTGGAAACCCGGATGGCTATTCTCAAAAAAAAGGCAACTTCGGAGAACCTGGAAATTCCCAATGAGGTTGTAATGTATATCGCCGATAAAATCGACACTAATATCCGGGAACTTGAAGGAGCATTAATAAGAATTATTGCCTGTTCATCTCTTTCCAGTTCTCCATTGTCTCTGGAACTGGCCGAGGAGGCTCTTAAAGACATAATTTCCTCCCCTAAAAGGAAGATCACCATTGCTCAAATCATTGAGCACACCTCTTCACGCTTCAATATCACCTCTCAGGAGATTAAATCCAAAAAACGCACTCAGATTATAGCTCTTTCGCGCCAGGTGGCCATGTATCTGACCCGGGAACTAACTGATTATTCTTTAATTAAAATAGGACAGGAATTTGGAGGACGTGATCATACCACGGTAATTCATGCCTGCAAAAAGATAGGAAATGACCTTTTGTATGATAACGAACTAAAAAATAAGATAGCACTCATTAAAAATGATTTAATAGAAGGATGAACCGTTGATTGTTTTGTGGACAACCTGTGAAGATTTGTTTTTAATAAAACTTATACAGATCTTCACAAAAGTTATTAACAGCTTGTCCATAAAAAATATAGGACAAGCCGGGTTATATACTCGTCAAAATTCGATTCTATTTACAATATCCACACCTACTATTACTGCTATTATTTTTATATATAATCCGTACTACTATCTTATATTGTTAATTATAAATTATATTGACAGGGGGCTTAAAACGTATGATTTTCGAAAAAGAAAAGCTTTTAAACTGTTTGGGAATAATTGAAAAAGCACTTCCGGTTCGATCGCCTATTCCAATTATTAATAATATCTATTTTCGTTGCCAGGAGGATGAAGTTATTTTTTTAGCCACAAATCTAGAAATGGAAATTACCTGTAGGTTACCGTACCCTAGCCGGCATAGCTTTATAATGTTACTAGCTTCCAGAGTAATTGATGTCATTCGCTATTTACCCGATCGGAAAGTAGAAATAACCTATAATTCCGAGGACCGTGCTGTTAACATAAAAAGCGGGGAAGCAAGGTATTTTCTTTACGGGGCGGATCCGGCGGAATACCCGGTATCAACAGCTATTCCGGTAGAGCACACCTCTGTTACCATTAATCAGGCCTTGTTAAAACAGGCTCTCAGACAAGTGGTGTTCGCTTCTTCCAGCGAGGAAGGACGCCCGGTTTTTGCAGGCCTGTTGTTCTCCTTTGAACAGCAGGGGATAATTATTACCGCCTCGGATACTTACCGGGTGGCTATAACCGAAATATCTGCTCCGAATAATCTGACTACCCCTCATCAACTGTTAGTTCCGGCCAGATCAATTCGGGAACTGATTAAAATATTAAGCGATGAGGATCAATCGATGACTATCGGATTCCATAAAAACCAGGTAGTATTTGATTTTAAAGGGGTTAATGTGATTGCCAAGGTACTTGACGAGAGGTTTCCGGATATTACCGGAGTTATTCCCTCCGGCTTTCAGACCAGATTAGAACTTTCCCGTCAATCGCTGGAGGAAATAGTTACCCGGGCATCCTTATTGGCAGAAGGTGTTAATAAAGCAGTTTGTTTTTCTCTTAGCGAATCCGGGTTACAGATCACTGCCAGCTCCCAGGCAGGCAAAATGGAAGAGTACTTGGAGGTTAAGGTGGAGGGAGATAAATGCGAGGTTTATCTTAATTCCCGTTTTTTGTTAGAGATGATAAAATCTGTGAACTGTGAAATGCTTTCTGTTGAATTCAACGGGCAAAGCGGCCCGGTAATTTTTCGCCCGGTAGGAGATAATCATTATCTTTACCTGGTGTTACCAATTAAAATGACCCAGGAGCTATCCTAATTTGTTTCTGAAATATATAAAGATGTACAGCTTTCGGAACTACCGGCAACAGGAAATAAAATTTAATCCGGCAGTTAACATGGTTGTAGGAGAAAACGCTCAGGGCAAAACCAATCTTTTGGAGGCGATATATTATTTATTGACCTGTTGTTCCTTTAGAACGGAGATTGACCGGGAAATGGTGTCCTGGAAAACAAATTCATTCTTTTTACAAGGAGCTGTTAAAGAGAATTCAAATATAAATACAGTGGAGATTGGATATCAGATACCCAATAAATTACAGATTGTTTTTAATGGAAAAGCTAATTTGAAAAAAAATTATAAGTTTCTTTTTCCGGTGGTTTTTTTTGGTCCTGAAGATTTACGATTGGTTAAAGATGGACCGGCTATTCGACGTAGGTATTTAGATATGGTGGGGGTAAGGTTAGGATCTAGGTATTACCATAATTTAAAAGATTACCATCGTGTTCTACAGCAACGAAACCGGGTGATTAGAGAAAGGCGTTTTAAAGGATCGTTAACCAAATACCTGGAAATTTGGAATGAACCCTTGGCCAGACTTGGCTCCTACCTAATAAAACAAAGGATTTGGTTAGTAGAACAGCTGGAAAGATGGTCAAAAGAATTTTTTATAAATGTTTTTTCTGATGAACAGGAAATGTCTTTACAATATGTATGCAGTGTGGATTACTCGGATAGCCCGGATGAATTTTCCGATCAATTTTACCGGCAACTTTGTTTAAAGCAATCGGAAGAGGAGATTAGGGGTTATACCTTGTTGGGGCCACATGCAGACGATTTCAAGCTCAGTATCAACGGTCAACCAGCTAGAATTTATTCGTCTCAGGGGCAACAGCGAATTGCCGTTTTAGCACTTAAAATGGGAGAAGTGCAGTTACTGGAGCTTAAATACCGACAAAAACCTGTTTTACTATTGGATGATGTTTTTTCAGAGCTGGATTTACGAAGGAGGGGACAACTGTTACAATTTACAAAACAGAAAGGTATGCAGATGGTAATAACCACCGTGCTTCCCCCGGGTCAGTTAACGCCCCTAAAGGCTGATACTATTCTTACAATAAAGGGAGGGGAGGTAGTTGAAACAGCTTCATGAAATTGTTACCGGCCTATTACAATCCAGGGGTCTGTGGAAACAGTATCAGATCAACAAGTTAATTCTTAATTGGGGTATAATGGTAGGGAGGCCCTTGTCCGAAGTTACCCAGGCTAAAGATTTTAGTAGGGGCAGGTTGAGGGTGTTAGTGATCGATTCAGTATGGGGGCACCATCTTTCATTAATGAAGCCCCAAATTATAAAGAGTTTAAACAGCCAGATAGGTGACGGTGTAGTTAAAGAAATTTATTTTCAGGTGGGGGAGTTATTAACGGCTCAGCAACAGGGGCAACAGCCGGCAGAGGAAAGCCGGAGCAACCAGTTTTTTGTAGAAGAGCCATCGGGGCAGGAGTTTAAACTAAACATAAAACGGCTTCAAAATATAACCACTTTCAGATAGTTGGATAATATTAACCATTTATAAGGTGGCGAATTAAATGTTTACTCATATAGGGGGATCCGGAATAATCTTTTCAAAAGATATAGTGGGTATTTTCAACCTGTCGCCAAAGGAAATAGAAACCAACAAGGAATTTATAGAATCTGCTTTTCCTACATTTCTGAGTGCCCGGGAACTGGCCGGGAACAAATCGTTTATTGTGACCACAGATAGCGTAATGTTATCTCCCATTTCATCCTTAACCCTGGCTGAACGCAGCAAACTCACTGTAACGTTTAGTCTCCATTCACATGTTTAAGCGCAATATTTAACTAAATAGCCCTTATTTTATGCTATAATATGCTAGTATGTTAAAGTTTTTGGGAGGATAGGTTAAAATAATTGATGATCCATACAAATTCCGATTATGATGCCACCCACATCCAGGTGTTGGAAGGATTGGAGGCAGTTCGCCGCCGTCCCAGCATGTATATAGGTTCTACCGGAAGCAGGGGGTTACACCATCTGGTGTTCGAGGTGGTGGACAATAGCATTGATGAGGCCCTTTCGGGACACTGCCGGGAAATAAAAGTGGTTGTCCATGAGGATAACAGCATTTCGGTAACCGATGACGGACGCGGTATACCGGTAGAAAATCATCCGGAGTTGCAGCGCCCAGCGGTAGAGATAGTCCTGACCACCCTTCATGCCGGCGGCAAATTTGGTAATAAAAGTTACAAGGTGTCCGGTGGCCTTCACGGGGTAGGAATAGCGGTAGTCAATGCTCTTTCCAAGTGGTTAGAAGTGGAAGTTTTTCGGGACGGTAAAATATATTACCAGCGATTTCAACAGGGTGGGAAAACTACCGATTTACAGATCAAAGGCAGCTCTAGGCGCACCGGTACAAAGATTACCTTTTACCCGGATCCGGGGATCTTTGAGCAAATTGATTTTGATAATGATATTATAGTTCAGCGGCTTAGAGAGCTGGCATTTTTAAATAAAGGGACCCGTATTATTTTCAAGGACTTACGAAGTGGTAATGAAGAACGGTTTAAATATGACGGCGGAATTGTTCGTTTCGTGTCTTTTTTAAATGACGGTAAAGAGTGTTTTCCCAAAACCCCCGCTTATATTTTTCAGGAGATAAACGGCAGTACTGTTGAAATCGCCTTGCAATACCACACCGGGTATACTGAAACCATATATTCTTATGCCAACAACATACACACCAAAGAAGGAGGCACCCACGAGGCCGGTTTTAAAAGCTCATTGACCCGGTTGATCAATGATTACGGCCGGAAGACAGGCAGCATTAAAGAAAGTCAAGCCAATTTAACCGGAGAGGACATCCGAGAAGGTTTAACCGCGGTATTAAGTGTAAAACTTCTTAATCCTCAGTTCGAAGGACAGACCAAAACCAAACTAGGCAATAGTGAGCTGCGCAGCATTGTGGATACCGTTCTTTATACCAAGATGGAAGCTTACCTGGAACAAAATCCACCTTTTGCCAAAAAAATTTCAGAAAAAGCAATTAGCGCTTCTCAGGCCAGGGAGGCTGCCCGTAAAGCACGGGAATTGACCCGACGAAAAAACTCCCTGGATATAATTGGATTACCGGGAAAATTAGCTGATTGTACAATCCGGGATCCTGCCGAAAGCGAGCTGTTTATCGTAGAGGGGGATTCTGCCGGCGGATCTGCCAAAGGAGGACGGGATCGCCAGTTTCAGGCCATACTTCCGCTGCGGGGGAAAATATTAAATGTGGAAAAAGCCCGTTTGGACAAGGTGCTTTCCAACGAAGAGATCCGAACCTTGATTACCGCTCTGGGAACCGGGATCGGAGAAGAGTTTGCTCTGGACAAAGCCCGTTATCACCGGATTATTATTATGACTGATGCCGACGTGGACGGCTCGCACATCAGGACCTTGCTGCTTACATTTTTCTACCGTTACATGAAGCCATTAATTGAAGCCGGTTACATTTATATTGCTCAGCCCCCTTTATACAAGATAAAAAAGGGGAAAGATGAACGTTACCTGTACCGCGATGAGGAACTTGAACAGTTGCTTGAAAATTGGGGCCGGGAGGGGAGCGTTCAGGTTCAGCGCTATAAAGGTTTGGGAGAAATGAATCCTGATCAGCTTTGGGAAACAACCATGGATCCGGACCATCGGGTTATTCGCCAGGTTCAACTGGTAGATGCAATCAAGGCCGATCAGATATTTAGCATTCTAATGGGAGAAAAAGTGGAGCCCAGACGGCGGTTCATTGAAAAAAATGCACTATCGGTAAAAAATTTGGATATCTAATAATTTTACATGCCGAGGGAGACTAATATGGCCGAACAAGAGCGGGTTGTGCCGGTAAACATATACCAGGAAGTCAAAACTTCTTTTCTTGATTATGCTATGAGCGTAATCGTCAGCCGGGCATTGCCTGATGTCCGGGATGGATTAAAACCGGTACATCGCCGAATTCTTTATTCTATGTATGAAATGGGTTCAACTTCAGATAAGCCACACCGCAAATCTGCCCGGATTGTGGGAGAGGTAATGGGTAAATACCATCCCCACGGGGACACTGCTATTTATGATACTATGACCAGAATGGCCCAGGAATTTGCCGGCCGCTATTGCCTGATAGATGGGCACGGAAACTTTGGCTCTTTGGATGGAGATGCGGCAGCGGCCATGCGTTATACTGAGGCCCGTCTGGCTCCCATTTCCTCAGAGCTGCTGACCGATATCCAAAAAAGCACGGTAGATTTCAGACCCAATTTTGACGAAAGCCTACAGGAACCGGTGGTCCTTCCTTCCCGATTTCCCAACTTACTGGCCAACGGATCTTCAGGGATAGCCGTAGGCATGGCCACCAACATACCGCCTCATAATTTAAATGAAGTTATTGAAGCTCTCCAATATTTAATAGCCCATCGGGAAGCTTCGGCAGACAGCCTGTTACAGTTTATCAAAGGGCCTGATTTTCCTACCGGCGGAATTATCTTGGATTCGGGAAATATTGCTGAGGCCTACCGTACCGGGCGGGGGATCATTAAAATCCGGGGCCGGGTATATATCGAAAAAAAGGAGAAGGGTCGCAACCAAATTGTAATTAACGAACTCCCTTACCAGCAAAACAAAGCTCGGCTGGTGGAAAAAATTGCCGAGCTGGTTAAAAAGAAAAAAATCGATGGGATAGTGGACTTGCGGGATGAATCTGACCGTTCCGGGGTCCGGGTGGTGATAGAGGTCAGACGAGATTATGATCCCCAGGTCATTATTAACCAGCTTTACCAGTATACCCCACTTCAGCAGACCTTCGGTATAATCATGCTGGCCCTGGTAAACGGTGAGCCCAAGGTGCTGAACCTCAAGGAAATCCTGGAGTATTATCTGGAACATCAAGAAGAGGTAATAAGGCGGCGCTCCCGGTATGATCTTCAGCGAGCTGAAGATCGGTTGCATATAGTAGAGGGACTAAAAGCAGCTCTTTCCCGGTTGGATGAGGTGATTGCCCTTATTCGGCGATCCCCCGATGTTCCCACTGCCCGTGCCGGATTAATGGCGCTGCTTAAAATTACAGAAAAACAGGCTCAGGCAATTCTTGACATGCGGTTGCATCGGCTGACCGGTCTAGAAATTAGCAAGCTGGAGACAGAATATCAGGAATTAGTAGAAAGAATATCCTATCTTAAACAGATATTGGCGGAGCCCGGTCTGGTATTACAGATCATCGGAGACGAGCTTCAGCAGATAAAAATAAAACATGGGGATGAGCGGCGCACCCAGATTATGGGGGATGATGAGAGTCTTTCGGAAATCGATTTAATTTTTGAAGAAGATGTAGTAATTACCATTACGGATCGGGGTTATATAAAAAGATTGCCCCTGACTACCTATCGCAGCCAGCGCCGGGGAGGAAAAGGGGTAATCGGGATGCAGACCCTGGCCGATGACCGGGTAGAACAGATTTATATCACTTCCACCCACCACCGGCTGCTATGTTTTAGCAATTTGGGAAAGGTATATATGTTGCAGGCCCACGAGGTGCCCGAATCCAGCCGACAATCCCGGGGGACTCCTCTGGTAAATCTTCTTCCACTGGATAAAAAAGAATTCATCACTGCCCTGTTGCCCATCTACCGTTTTGAACGAAAACTATCGCTGTTAATGGTTACTTCCCGGGGTATCGTCAAAAAAACCTTACTCAAAGAGTATCGCAATGCCAGAAAAACTGGGATAATAGCCCTAACCCTGGATGAGGGGGATGAGTTGATTGCGGTCCAATTGACCGACGGTCAGCGGGAGGTACTGATCGGTACCAGCAGCGGACTGTTTGTCAGATTCCATGAGCACGAGGTGCGTGAAATGGGCCGTACCGCCCGAGGGGTAAAAGGTATTTCCCTCAAAAAAGGAACCAAGGTAGTAGGAGCGGATCTGGTTGCAGACGATCAGGAGGTATTTATGGTAACCGAACAAGGGTACGGGAAACGGATCCTAACCGGCGAGTTTGCGGCCCAACACCGGGGGGGGAAGGGTGTTATCGGAATAAGGGTTAGCCCCACCAGTGGTCCGCTGATCGGATTTCTTATCCCCAAGCAGGAACAAAAAGAAGTGATTTTAATTACTGCGCGGGGCCAGATAATCCGGCATAAAATTAACGAGGTGTCGGTTCTTGGGCGTTATTCCCGAGGGGTAACTCTTATGGACGTAGAGCAAGAAGATCGGGTAGTTAATTTTAGCGGGGTAGAATAATATTAATGAGAAGTCTAACGAAGGGTGGGGGGAATAAGCTTGTTTTGATCCTGCTATCGGCAGTTTTGGTATCTATATCGGGCTGCAGCCGGGTATCGGCACCCACCGGGGGAAATTCATCGGCAAGTTGCGACGTAGTCATTATCGGTAAAACCATCGCCGCGGTAACTGCGGCGATAGAGGCGTCTCGGCAGGGGGCGCAAGTAATGGTGTTTTCGGAAACAGAATGCCTGGATCAGAGGCTGTTGGAAGAAGGAGCAGCGGCAACCCTGGAAGATGTTGCCCCGGTGGAGGGATCTCCGCAAAATCTACAGCATGCTCTGTTTAGTTCGGGATATGGTTCGGGGCAAGGTTGGTTTTTTGACCTTTTGGCGGCCAACTCTTACCAGGATTTAACCTGGTTTAGCGGAATAACCGGGCTGGAGCTAATTCCGGAACCTCCGGCAAAGTATGTTTTTAAAAACCCTTCTGCCGAAAAGGTCCATCAGAGTCTTTGCAATGCTGCGGCCAGTGAGGGCGTACAGTTCATAGATCAGGTTGCCATAACCGGCATTGAGCATAATGAAACTCTGTCATTTTTTATTATCCGGCTTGAGTTGAGCGGCGGTTTGCAGAAAGAAATATCCGCTCAAGCGGTAATCCTTGCCGATGGAGGTTATCTCAACCATCCTGTTTTGCTACAAGCCTATGCTCCCTTTATAAAGCCGGCTCCCTGGCGACAGTTGGGAACCGGAAAAGGAATTCAGCTGGCCGACGACTTGCATCTGGATCTGGTGCAGCTAAACCACTTTTCTTATGATCTGGGGATGCGCCAGAACGATCAATGGACAGAAGGAACAGAAGCAATGTTTCCTGCTCGGGCGTTGTTGGTAGTTGATCGGCAGATTATACCCCTAAACGAAAAAACCCGGGAAGAGATAATAGCTGTTTTACTGGAAAGAAAACCGCCCGAGGGCTATCTGGTAGCAGCAGATTCTCAATTAACAAGTTTTGAGCAGAGGCATCTCGGCTGGACCTTGCATGCCGGGATTAACTCTTTAATCGGGCATTATGAGATAGATTGTCCTGATTTAACTCGTTGGTACAGTCGACCGGGGGATTACTACCGGGGAACCAGGGTTGAGGTGCTGGCCAAATATTGTTTAGGTGGGGTGGCGATCACCGGAGATGGGCAGGCTTTACGTCAGGGGAAACCGGTTCCCGGACTTTTTGCCGCCGGCGAAATTACCGGCGGACTACACGGAAAGACAATGTTTACAGGAGCAGCTTTAACGGAAGCGCTGGTGATGGGCCGAAAAACAGGGATAGAGGCGGCAAACTGGGCCCAGAAGTAGCTGCTTTCACGAAAAGGAGTGTCTTCACCCATGCAGATTAAACCAAATCCGATAGGCATCACTGATACTACGCTGCGCGACGCTCATCAGTCGCTGATTGCCACCCGGATGCGAATAGAAGATATGCTTGGCATATCTGAAGTTATGGACCAGGTGGGCTATCATTCTTTGGAAGTATGGGGGGGAGCAACTTTTGACAGCTGCCTGCGATATCTAAATGAAGATCCCTGGAAACGTCTGCGTAAACTGCGAGGAGCCTTTAAAAACACCCGTTTGCAAATGTTGCTGCGCGGTCAAAACTTAGTAGGCTACCGCCATTATCCCGACGAGGTGGTGGAGGAATTTATTAAACACTCTGTGGCCAACGGGATAGATATCATCCGGATTTTTGATGCCTTAAATGACCTCAGGAATATTGAAAAAGCGATGATCTGTACCAAACAGGAAGGGGCACATGCCCAGGGAACAATCAGCTATACCATTAGCCCTTTGCATAATATAGATCATTTTGTGCAGTTGGGATTAGATTTAAAACAGATGGGCGCCGACTCAATCTGTATCAAAGATATGGCCGGGCTAATTGCCCCCTATGACGCTGCGGAGCTGGTCCGCCAGTTAAAACAAAAAGTGGGGCTACCGCTACAATTACACTGCCATTACACCAGCGGTATGGCGGCCATGTCATATTTAAAGGCAATTGAAGCAGGGGTGGATGTAATCGATACCGCTGCCGCGCCTTTATCTTTGAGAAGCAGCCAGCCCTCCACCGACAGCATGGTGGCTGCACTGGCCCGCACTCCTTATGATACTGGTTTGGATTTGAAACGACTGGCAAAGATCAGCGCATATTTTAAGAAAATTATAATAAAACATGATATCCCTCCGGAGATAGCTGCAGGGGTTGATACCGATGTGCTAACTTACCAGATACCGGGAGGAATGATTTCCAATTTAACCTCTCAGTTGGCCGAGCAAAATGCTTCCCACCTGCTGGGAGAGGTGCTAAAGGAAGTGCCCCGGGTAAGGGCGGATCTTGGTTATCCGCCGTTAGTTACCCCTTCAAGCCAGATCGTAGGAACCCAGGCCGTGTTAAATGTTATCTTGGGAGAAAGGTACAAAATGGTCTCCACAGAGATAAAAAACTACCTGCGGGGACTATATGGACGCCCCCCGGGGGAGGTAAACCCGGAGGTATTATGCAGGGTGCTAAAGGGAGAGCAGCCTTCTGACGTTCGCCCTGCCGACCTATTAAAACCCTTGATGGAGGAGGCCCGCCGGAAGCTGGAAGGGATGATAGAACAGGAAGAGGATGTTCTCTCATATATCCTGTTTCCCCAGGTAGCTCTGGATTTTTTCAAGCGCCGCAAAAAAAACAATCCGGGAGTTGGGACGCCGGGAGCAACCGGTCTAGGCCGCCGACCGCCGGATTTGCGGTCCTTTTGGGAGTTGGTAGATTATTGCCTGCTGAACGGCAATCAGGACAACCCGGTATATCCAGTCTAGATTGGGTTTCTCAAATGCAAGGATCCGTTAAATCGGCTATAATTAAGTATCAATCATATATAGTAAGTGGAGGAGAAAAGGATGTACAAATACTATTACCCGGTGGTCACTGCCGAAGAAGCCGCAGCCATGATTGAAAATGGACAAACCATTGCCTTCAGTGGTTTCACAGCTGCCGGGGCAGCGAAAGCAGTTCCCCTGGCTTTGGCTAAACGGGGAAAGGAACTTCATGATAAAGGTGAACCATTCCAGATCCGCGCTCTGTCGGGAGCTTCTACCGGAGCATTGGATGACAATCTTGCCGGCAGCAATGTAATATCCTGGAGAGCACCTTATCAGTCTTCAAAGGTTCTGCGCTCCCAGATCAATAAGCAGCAGGTTAGATTTACCGATCTGCACCTTTCCCATCTTCCCCAGATGATCCTGTTTGGATTATTTGGAAAGATCGACGTGGCGGTAGTGGAAGCAGTGGAGGTTACCTCTGACGGGCGGGTTTATTTGAGCACATCTATAGGAGCCTCTCCTACTTTTTTAATGTGTGCTGAAAATATAATTATCGAACTTAACCGATACCATTCGGTAAGGTTAAACGAGATGGCGGACATTCATGTTCTGCCACCTCCTCCTCACCGCAGCCCGATTCCTATCCACACCCCCCTGGGGAAGATTGGCCTTCCTTATGTGGCTGTGGATCCCAAAAAAATAGTCGGTATTGTGGAAAATGACCAGCCTGATGGGATTGTTCCGCTGGCGGCCCCTGCTGAGGTGCATCATAAAATTGCAGAGCAGGTGGTTAATTTCCTGTTGCAAGAACTGCAGGCAGGCCGTATTCCAAAAGATTTTCTGCCCCTACAAGCAGGAGTGGGGAATATCGCCAATGCAGTAATGGCTGTGATGGGAGAATTTAATGAAATCCCTCCGTTTTACATGTATACAGAAGTCCTCCAGGATTCATTGATCGATCTTATGCAGTGCGGGAAACTGCTGGGGGTGAGCTCCACCAGCCTGACTATTTCCGATGAGAATTTACAGAGGGTTTATGAGAACATGGATTTCTTTACTCCCCGAATCGTACTCAGACCCCAAGAGCTTTCTAACAATCCGGAAATTATTCGGCGCCTGGGGGTAATTTCATTAAATACTGCCCTGGAAGTGGATTTAACAGGACATGCCAATTCCACTCATGTTTTTGGAAAGGATATCGTCAACGGTATTGGCGGTAGCGGAGATTTTACCAGAAATGCTTACCTGTCAATATTTATGTGCCCCTCGATTGCCAGGGGCGGGCGCATCTCCACCATTGTCCCTATGGCCACCCACGGTGACAACAATGAGCACTCGGTGCAGGTTCTGGTTACCGAGCAGGGGCTGGCAGATCTCAGGGGGCTTGATCCAATGGAAAGAACCAGAAGGATAATTAACAAGTGTGCTCACCCGGCATACCGGGAATATTTATGGAAATATTGGGAGGAGGCTCCGGTAGGACATATCCGCCAGGATCTATCCAGGTGTTTCGAATTGCACAAAAATTTGATAGAAACCGGGCAGATGCTTCCAGATCTGGATCTGTCCCAGTTTTAATTAGAGCCGGCCATTAGCCCTATGCCCGAACTAGCCGGCAAACATGGATTGACACCTTCCCGGAGGCAGGGTATAATATTTAACAATATTTTTACCGGCGATGACAGGTAGGAGTAGGGAAAAGCATCTTTGACAGAGAGCCGGCACGAGCTGAAAACCGGTAAAGGCTTTTACTGAAGGTCAACCTTAAGCTGCCCGGCTGAAATAGATAAGTAAGCCTGGCCGGAGAGCCCGTTAAAGCTATGAAGCCGTGTCGACTGCTCGCAGGGTAAGACGACCGGAAAAAAAGGGTGGTACCGCGGAGGCGTCCCCTTCGTCCCTTGGGCGAAGGGGATTTTATTACATCGGGGGAAAGAAGGTCGATCACCATGGTAGTGTTTGTAAATGGGAAATATGTGCCGAAGAGTGAAGCTACTATCTCGGTATTCGATCACGGTTTTCTTTACGGAGATGGAGTGTTTGAGGGGATCCGGGCTTATAATGGCCGAGTGTTCAGGTTAAGCCGGCATATCCGCCGTTTATATGAATCGGCCAAACATATTTTGCTTACCATACCCTACAGCCCTGAACAGTTGGAACAGGCGGTTATCAGATCTGTGCGGGAAAACAATCTGCAGGATGCCTATATCCGGGTAGTGGTATCCAGGGGAATTGGCGACCTGGGTCTTGATCCCTATAACTGCCGGGAAAGCCAGGTGATTATCATAGCTGATAAAATTTCTCTTTATTCTCAGGAAAAATACCGGCGAGGGCTGAAAGTGATAACCGTACCTACCCGCCGGAACATCTGTGACGCCCTGGACCCACAGATTAAATCGTTAAACTATCTAAACAATATCCTGGTAAAAATTGAAGCCCGCCAGGCGGGAGTACTGGAAGCCCTGATGCTGGATCATCGGGGATTTGTTACCGAGGGCTCGGGAGACAATATATTTATTTTGCGCCGGGGAGAGTTGAGAACCCCCCCGGCTTACCTGGGAATTCTGGAAGGGATCACCCGGGAGGTGGTGATGGAACTGGCCATACAGGATAATATTTTGGTCCAAGAAGTTCCATTTACCAGGCATGATGTTTATGTGTGCGATGAATGTTTTTTAACCGGGACCGCTGCGGAGATTATTCCGGTGGTAGAGGTGGACGGGAGAATGATCGGTAAAGGCTCACCGGGCCCGGTTACCAGCCGGTTGATGACACGATTCCGGGAAATTACCATGACTGAAGGTGTGGAAGTATATTAACGGACCGCAAGGCCGATTTCCGGAAGCGGAGGAGGATAAAATGCACAGCAAAAAAGTAACCGGTGGGCTAAAAAGGGCTCCCCAGCGCTCCCTGTTTATGGCCATGGGCTATCATCCCTTAGAGTTGGAGCGCCCACTGGTTGGGATCGCCGGCTCAGCTAATGAAATTGTCCCCGGGCATATTCATTTACCCCAGATCACCGAGGCGGTCAAAACCGGGGTTAGGATGGCCGGAGGAACCCCGGTTGAATTTTCTACAGTGGCGGTTTGCGATGGAATAGCCATGAATCACCGGGGCATGCACTATTCACTTCCCAGCCGGGAAGTCATTGCCGACAGCGTGGAGGTGATGGCAGAGGCCCACTGTTTTGATGCCTTGGTACTGGTGGCCAGTTGTGACAAGATTGTTCCCGGAATGCTCATGGCTGCCGCCCGACTGAACCTTCCTGCTATTCTGGTCGGGGGAGGGCCGATGCTGGCCGGTGAGCACCGGGGCAAAAAGATTGATTTAAACACCATGTTCGAAGGGGTGGGAGCGGTTGCGGCCGGGCACATGCGGGAGGCGGAACTGGAAGAGCTGGTTTTACAGGCCTGTCCCGGTTGTGGTTCCTGTGCGGGGATGTTTACCGCCAATTCTATGAACTGTGTGGCTGAGGCACTGGGTTTGGCTATTCCGGGTAACGGTACCATTCCGGCGGTTAGCGCCGACCGCATCCGTTTAGCTAAGCAGGCCGGGTTGATGATTATGGAATTGATAAATCGCGGTCTTGGCCCCAAGCGGATCCTCACTCGGGAGGCATTTACCAATGCTTTGTCTGTGGATATGGCTTTGGGGTGCTCCACCAATACTGTCTTACATTTACAGGCTATCGCCCATGAGCTGGGCTTTTCACTGGATTTAAATAACCTAAATTATCTTAGCCGACGCACTCCCCAACTGTGCCTGCTAAGCCCGGCTGGAGAAGATCACCTGGAAGATTTGCACCGGGCCGGTGGGGTGCCGGCAGTGATGAAGGAACTGGCAGAGGCGGGACTGTTGGACCAAAGTTTGATCACTGTTACCGGTAACACGGTGGGAAAAAACCTGGAAAAAACCCCTTCTCCTGACGGCCGGGTAATTCGAACCATTAACCGGCCCTACCGTCCGGAAGGGGGGCTGGCGGTGCTCTTTGGGAACCTGGCTCCGGAAGGAGCGGTGGTTAAACAGGGGGCGGTAGCTCCGGAGATGATGGTCAACACTGGCCCGGCGCGGGTATTTAACAGCGAAGAACAGGCGTTGCAGGCCATCATGGAAAACAAAATCAACCCCGGAGACGTGGTGGTAATCCGCTATGAAGGTCCCCGGGGTGGACCCGGGATGAGGGAAATGCTGGCACCTACCTCCGCCCTGGCTGGAATGGGGCTGGACAAACAGGTGGCATTAATTACCGACGGGCGTTTTTCGGGCGCTTCCCGGGGAGCGGCTATCGGTCATATTTCCCCGGAGGCAGCGGCGGGAGGCCCCTTGGCCTTGCTGCAGGAAGGAGACCAGATCCGGATCGATATTCCCGAGCGAAGGCTGGAGGTTGCCTGCACGGAGCAAGAAATATCCCGGCGGCGAGAGCACTGGCAGGCGCCTATCCCTAAGGTAGAAAGGGGTTATTTGCGGCGATATGCGGATCAAGTCACCTCTGCCAGCCGGGGGGCAGTAGTCAGCAGGGGAGAGGGCATACAGGCATGAAGGGATCCCAGATAGTAATTGCGGCATTAGAACAAGAAAAAGTGGAGGTAGTGTTCGGCTATCCCGGAGGTGCAGTGTTGCCTCTTTATGATGCTCTCTATCATTCCAGCCTGCGGCACATCCTTACCCGCCATGAACAGGGAGCAGCTCATGCCGCGGACGGTTACGCCAGGGTCAGCGGCAAACCCGGTGTGGTATTTGCTACCTCAGGCCCGGGGGCCACCAATCTGGTAACCGGGATAGTTACCGCTCAGATGGATTCAGTACCGATGGTAATCGTTACCGGCCAGGTAGCTACCCGTTTGATTGGCACGGATGCTTTTCAAGAGGCGGATATTACCGGAATTACCCTTCCCATAACCAAACACAATTATCTGGTTAAAAATGCCGTCGATCTTCCACAAGTAATTTCAGAGGCTTTTCATATTGCTTCTACTGGGCGCTGCGGGCCGGTATTAATAGATATACCGAAGGATGTGTTTGATCAGGAGGCAAGCTTCAGTTACCGGCAGGTGCCGGAAATTTCCGGTTACAAGCCGACCTACGAAGGTCATCAGGGGCAGATTAGCCGGGCGGCCAAGGCTATTGCCGCTTCCCAAAAACCGGTAGTATTTGCAGGGGGCGGGGTACTTCGTTCCGGCGCCTGCAAGGAACTTCAGGAGCTGGCGGAAAGAGGGCAACTTCCGGTTGTCCTTTCCCTGATGGGGCTGGGGGCTTTTCCCGGCAGCAGTGATCTGTTTTTGGGGATGGCCGGAATGCACGGTACTGCGGCTGCCAATTATGCCTTGATGGAGGCAGATTTAATTTTAGCCGCCGGAGTAAGGTTTGATGACCGGGTTACCGGAAAACTGGGAAACTTTGCCCCCCAGGCCAGGATTATTCATGTGGATATCGATCCGGCAGAGATCGGCAAAAATGTTGCGGTAGACATTCCGATTGTAGGCGATCTCAAAAGGGTGTTGACCTCTTTGCTGAGGCGATTTATTCCTCCCGATACTGCCGATTGGAAACGGCAGGTTCAGGAGTGGCGCACTCGTTATCCTTTAACTTATCGGGATGATCTGCATGAATCAAACATAAAACCGCAATACATTATCAAAGAAATTTACCGATTAACCGGAGGAGAGGCAATAATTGCTACTGATGTGGGCCAGCACCAAATGTGGACTGCCCAATATTATATTTTTAACAGACCGCAGACATTTATCTCCTCCGGCGGATTGGGAACTATGGGCTATGGCTTTCCGGCTGCCCTGGGGGCGGCCGTGGCCTTTCCCGACAGAACCGTATGCTGTATTGCCGGAGACGGTGGTATACAGATGAATATTCAGGAGCTGGCCACGGCGGTAAATTATCGCCTTCCGGTTAAGGTGGCGATTATGAATAACCGTTACCTGGGAATGGTCCGGCAATGGCAGGAGATGTTTTTTGGTGGCAGGTACTCCTGCACGGAGCTGGCAAACCCCGATTTTGTCAAACTTGCGGAGGCTTACGGAGCCACCGGTTTAAGGGCCGACAAGCGCTCAGAAGTAACCCCGGTCCTGGAAACGGCCCTAAATACCAAGGGGCCGGTGTTTATAGATTTTCAGGTTGATCCGAAGGAAAATGTTTACCCGATGGTGGCGCCCAACCATCCAATCAGCGAAATTATTTTTGAGGGTAAAGAAAGAGGCAAACAGGAATGAAACAGGTATTGGCCGTATTGGTGGAAAATAAATCCGGAGTTCTCACCCGGGTGGCCGGCCTGTTTAGCCGGCGGGGCTTTAATATAGACAGCATAGCAGTGGGAGAAACGATAGAACCGGGTATCTCCAGGATGACTATTACCCTGGATGGAGACGAGGCAGAGGTGGAACAGGTTGAAAAACAGCTAAACAAGCTGATAAATGTGTTGAAAGTAATCAACCTGTCTCATGAGCCTACGGTTTCCCGGGAACTAATGCTGATCAAGGTAAAGGCGGAAGCCCAATCTCGAAGCGATATCCAGCAGATTGTAGAGACATTTCGAGGCAAGGTAGTGGATGTATCCCTTAATTCCCTGATCATCGAGGTAACCGGCAATGACGAGAAGCTGGAGGCAATCAAGCTTCTTTTGCAACATTTCGGTATTCAGGAGGTGTCCCGCACCGGCCAGGTAGCCCTGCTCAGGGGTTTCAGGACCAATGGGGAACGCTTTTAACGGGTAACAAAATATTTCACGTTTTATAGTCGTATCCCGGCAATTCACGTTAAACCGGGACCTGAAAGGAGAGAGAGATGTCTGGGAAAACCATGGTGGAAAAAATCCTGGCCCGGGGAGCGGGCCGGGATGAGGTTTGTCCAGGAGAACTGGTTAATGTAAAAATTGACCTGGCTTTGGGGAATGACATTACCGCTCCGGTAGCCATAGCGGAATTTAACCGGTTAGGGGTGGAAAAGGTATTTGATCCGGACAGGATTGTACTGGTTCCGGATCATTTCACTCCCAACCGGGACCTTGCGGCGGCCGAACAATCACGGATCCTACGGGAATTTAGTCGCCGGCACCGGATAAAACATTATTACGAGGTGGGAAGGATGGGAATAGAGCATGTTCTGCTTCCGGAACAGGGCTTGATCTGGCCGGGGCAGATCATTATCGGTGCTGATTCCCATACCTGCACCTACGGCGCGGTAGGTGCTTTTGCTACCGGTGTGGGCAGCACCGATCTGGCGGCGGCGATGGCCCTTGGCGAAGCCTGGTTCAAGGTTCCTCCTACTTTACAGCTCGTATACCGGGGCACGCTTCCCTCCTGGATAGGGGGAAAGGACCTAATTTTGTATACCATCGGGCAGATCGGGGTGGAAGGAGCCCGCTACCGGGCCATGGAATTCTGTGGGGAAGCTGTGGAGGCACTTTCCATTGATGGGCGGTTCACCATGGCCAATATGGCCATAGAGGCCGGCGGTAAATGCGGTTATGTGCAGCCGGATCGAGTTACTGAGGAGTACCTTGCGGGCAGAGTAAAATATCCCTGTCATCCGGTATATAGCGATCCAGATGCCGTATACGAGCAGGTGTTTGCGTTTGATGTCGGCGATCTGGATCCCCAGGTGGCGTTTCCTCATTCTCCAGCAAATACCCGCTCTGTACAGGAAGCCTCCGGAATTGAAATCGATCAGGTAGTTATCGGATCATGTACCAACGGCCGACTGGAAGATTTAAGGATTGCTGCTCAAATATTACAGGGCCGAAGGGTCCATCCCCGGGTACGGTTGATTGTAATCCCCGCCACTCAGTTGATTTATCGACAGGCCCTCAAGGAGGGACTGATAGAAATCTTTATTGAGGCCCAGGCGGCGGTAAGTACGCCTACCTGTGGCCCTTGTCTGGGAGGGCATATGGGAGTTTTGGCTTCCGGGGAAAAGGCACTGGCCACCACCAACCGGAATTTTATCGGCCGGATGGGTCATCCCAAAAGCGAGGTCTATCTGTGCAATCCGGCGGTAGCTGCCGCCTCGGCCGTGGCGGGTACAATTATTCACCCGGAGGAGGTGGTTTCATGATTATTTCCGGAAAGATCTGGATGTTTGGAGACGACGTCGATACGGATTTGATTATTCCGGCCCGGTATTTAAGCGTTATAGAACCTGAAAAGCTGGCTGAACACTGCCTGGAAGGTATATGCCCCCGGTTTTCACGGGAGGTAACACCTGGAGACATAATTGTAGCCGGAAAAAATTTTGGCTGCGGCAGCTCCCGGGAACATGCTCCCCTGGCAATCAAAGGCGCCGGGGTGTCCTGTGTGATTGCCCGGAGCTTTGCCCGGATTTTTTACCGCAATGCCATTAATACCGGACTGCCTATACTGGAGTGTCTTGAAAATTTAACGGGCTTGCTAACCCCGGGAGAGGAACTCACTGTAGATCTGGAACGAGGTCTGATCACCGACCGAAGGCGATGCAGCTATCAGGCGGCGCCTTTTTCCCCCTTTATGCAGGAGATTATCACCGATGGCGGATTAATCGCCTATGTCCGAAAACGACTGAACTTACCCCGACCGTAAATCCATGTTTTGCAATTTAGTTCTTTAAAATGCTATAATTATAACGTATTTTTGATGTTGATTAGGGCTTATACCAAGGTGTCACAAAAGGAGGCGTTATGGTTGAAAATCTATGCCAGTGACAATATTCGCAACCTGGCCCTGATATCTCATGGCGGAGCAGGAAAAACCTCTCTGGCGGAGGCCCTGTTGTATAGCTCAGGAGCTATTAACCGCCTGGGAACCATAGAAGCCGGAAATACCACCATGGACCACGATCCCGATGAAATTAAAAGGCAGGTTACAATTAATACCGCCCTGGCCCCCCTGGAATGGAACAGTGTTAAAATTAATCTTCTGGATGCTCCGGGCTATTTTGATTTTGTCGGCGACGTGGTAGGAGCCTTGCGGGTGGTGGATAGTGCGCTGGTTGTGGTCTGCGCAGTTTCCGGAGTGGAGGTAGGCACCGAAAAGATGTGGGGCTATGCCGATGATCTGAAGCTTCCCCGGGCAGTGTTTGTTAACAAGCTGGATCGGGAAAATGCCGATTTTAACAAAACCCTGGATCAACTGCAGAAGTTTTTTGGGCAATCTGTGGTCCCCTTGCAGCTTCCGATAGGGAAAGAGTCTGATTTTCAAGGAATAGTGGATCTGGTGGAAAATACGGGGTACCTGTTTTCTGCCGATGGAAAAGAAGTTAAAAAGACTGATATACCGGAATCGCTGATGGAGAGAGCGAATACCTTGCGAGAAAAACTTATCGAGGCGGTAGCGGAGACAGACGATGAGCTGCTGATGAAATACCTGGAAGGGGAAGATCTGGATCAGGAAGAGATCCGACGCGGGATTCGACAGGGGGTGCAGCAGCAAAAAATAGTACCGGTGTTATGCGGATCAGCCACCCGCAACCTGGGTATTTTAGCTTTGCTGGAGGCCATCAGGCAGCATCTCCCCTCTCCGGTAGATATGGGAGCGGAAGCAGGGACATTGCCCGGCAATGAGGAGCAGGTATTAAGAGAACCCAAGCCCGACCAGCCTTTTTCGGCCCTGGTTTACAAAACCCTAGCCGATCCTTATGTGGGACGGATAAACTACTTCCGAGTATATTCCGGAACATTAAAGCCGGATTCCCAGGTGTTAAATTCCAGCCAGGACAAACTGGAGCGAGTGGGGCAGATATTTACCATGCGGGGCAAAACCCAAATCCCTCTGCAGGAAGCTATTGCCGGTGATATAGCGGCGGTAGCCAAACTTCAGCACCTGGTTACCGGAGATACATTTTGTGATCGCAGCCATCCGCTTGTATTTCACCGTCCGAATTTTCCCCATCCGGTGATCTCATTTGCTGCCGAACCTAAGACCAAGGGTGAAGAGGAAAAGGTAAGCATGGGGATCTCCCGATTTCTGGAGGAAGATCCCACATTGCGGTTGGAGCGGCGGGCGGAGACCAAGCAGACCATTTTATCCGGAATGGGGGATCTGCATATCGAGATCGTGGCCAACCGCCTGGCCCAGAAATTTGGGGTAGAGATTGAACTTTCTACTCCCAGGATTCCTTATAAGGAGACAATTAAAGGCCAATCCCGGGTAGAAGGAAAACATAAAAAACAAACCGGTGGCCGGGGGCAGTACGGGCATGTTTTTTTAGAGTTGGAGCCATTGGGGTCGGGAGAAGGCTTTGTATTTGAAGACAAAATATTTGGAGGGTCCGTTCCCAGGCAATATATTCCGGCGGTGGAGAAAGGTCTTCGGGAAGCGCTGGAAGAAGGGGTGTTGGCGGGATATCCGGTGGTGGATCTCAAGGTAAGGCTTGTAGATGGCTCCTATCATACGGTAGATTCCTCGGAAATGGCTTTCAAAATTGCCTCCAGCATGGCGTTCAAAAAAGGTATGGAGCAGGCCTCCCCAATTTTACTGGAACCAATTGTAGATCTGGAAGTAGTTGTTCCGGAAGAGTACATGGGTGATATTATGGGAGATCTGAACAGCCGCCGAGGGAGAATTCAGGGCATGGAACCTGCCGGCGGATTACAAAAGATACAGGCCCAGGTTCCGATGTCTGAAACGTTCCGCTACGCTATTGATCTGCGCTCCATGACTCAAGGACGGGGGTATTTTACCCAAACATTTTCCCATTACGAGGAAGTCCCGCCCCATATTGCCGGGCAGTTGGCGGAGGCCTCCCGGGAAACCTAAAGTAAAAAGCAGCGGGCAGGGTCAACAAAGGTTCCCCGGTCATACAATAAAAAGGGTGAAATAGGCTTTATGAGGCAAGAATCAGTGGCGGTAATATTCGGGGGTCTCTCCGGCGAACACGTGGTTTCTTTGCGCTCGGCAGCCTCGATTATGGAGGCGATCGATAAGGATCGTTACCGGGTGGTTCCGGTGGGTATCACCCGGGAAGGTCAATGGTTTTCCGGAGGGGATTGTTGGAAACAGCTTTGGAACTGTTCCCGGCAACCGGAATGCTGGCCGGTAATGTTGGCCACCAACCCCCGGCAACCAGGGTTGCATGCCCTAAGAGGTGGTTCCTGGGAATTTACGCCGCTTGACATTGTTTTTCCTGCGCTTCATGGTCCTTATGGAGAAGATGGCACCCTGCAGGGTCTGTTAGAACTGTGCGGGTTGCCCTATGTGGGATCGGGAGTGCTGGCTTCGGCCCTTTCAATGGATAAAGTAATCATGAAAACACTGTTTAAGGAGCACGGGCTTCCCGTAGGTGATTACCTTTATTTTTTCCGTTGGCACTGGTTGAACCGGGAAAGCCATTGGCAGCAACGGGTAAGAGAAGAACTTGGTTTTCCCTGTTTTGTCAAACCGGTCAATTTAGGTTCCAGTGTGGGTATTTCCAGGGTGGAAGAGGCCGCCGGGCTGCCGGTGGCGATCAGGGAAGCGCTTCTATATGATGATAAAATAATCGTGGAGGCCTATATTCCAGGACGAGAGATAGAGTGCGGCGTTCTAGGTGATTGTGCTCCCGTGGCCTCCCGGCCCGGAGAAATTATTCCCTGCAACCTTTTTTATGATTATCAGGCGAAGTATATTAGTGAAGGCAGCCGGTTGATAATCCCGGTAGAACTAGGCCCGGCTTTGGAACAAGAGATTCAGGATCTGGCGGTAAAAGCCTTTAGAGCGGTAGAGGGGAGTGGGTTGGCCCGAATTGATTTTTTTGTACACCTTGAACAAAACCGGGTTGTACTTAATGAGATAAATACTATGCCCGGTTTTACCAGTATCAGCATGTATCCCAAGCTCTGGGAAGCCAGCGGCATCTCTTATCGGGAACTGGTAAACCGGCTGCTGGATCTGGCTAAGAAGCGGTTTTATCGTCGCCGGCAGCTGATCACTGCCCCACCGGAATAAATATAAGGATATTATTTAATGCACATAATACAAAGGGGGAATTTTTATGCCCGACCGAATCCTGCTAATCCCCGGTCCGACACCTGTTCCGGAAGAGGTCTCCCGGGCCATGTCCACAGAGATGTTTGATCACCGGGGCCCCCGCTTTAAAGCACTCCAGGAACACCTGGTAGAAGGGTTAAAAAAGGTTTTTCAGACCGTAGAACGGCTGTATATTCTGACCGCCTCCGGCACCGGAGCTATGGAAGCCTCCATGGTTAATTTCTTCTCTCCTGGAAATCATATTATCTCCATGACCAATGGATCCTTTGGGGATCGGTTTGCTGAAATTGCAGAGATTTATGACCTCAAAGCGGACAAAATATCCTCCGAATGGGGAAAGCCTCTGGATTATAAAGCTTTGGAAAAAAAGTTGGCTGCTGATCGCACCGATCGCATCAAGGCAATTACAGTAGTTCATAACGAAAGTTCCACCGGGATGATGAATAATGTGCAAGCTATAAGCAAGATCCGCGGTCGTCACCCGGCCTTGCTTATAGTAGATACGGTTAGTTCCATGGGAGCAGTGGATATCCCGGTCGACAGCTGGGGGTTGGATGTCTGCCTAACCGCATCTCAAAAGGCCTTAATGCTTCCCCCCGGCCTATCCGTAATCAGTGTCAGCAAAAGATCCTGGAAGGCGGCTCAACATGCCGGCCTTAAAAGTTTTTATTTCAGCCTGCCCCTGGCACAGGAATATTTTGAAAAGGGTCAAACTCCGTTTACCCCGGCGTTGTCGCAAATGACGGCTATGGAAGTATCCCTGGGCCTTTATTTCAAGGAGGGACGGCAAAACTGCTACGCCCGTCATCGCAGAATGGCTCAAGCTTTAAGGACGGCCATTCGGGCCCTGGGGCTGGAACTGCTGGTAGAAGATGAGAGTGCTTCCATGACCGTGACCGCGGTGCTGGCCCCCAAGGGGATCGATGTGGAAAAGCTTCGTGCCGACATGAGGGATAACCACGGAGTGGAAATTGCCGGTGGGCAAGGCCGGTTGAGCGACCGGATTTTCCGCTTCGGCCACCTGGGAGCGACCCGGGAGCAGGATCTCAGAGCCGGGGTGGCCGCCCTGGAGTCGGCTCTTTCCAGACAAGGTTACCCGGTGCAGGCGGGTCAGGGTGCCCGGTTCCTACAGAGTACCATTAAGAGCCCGGCATAGTATCGCAAAGCCCGAACTTGATTCGGGTAGCTTTTTCAATGGCAGGAATTTCGTGACCCCACGTGGAAAACAGGCCATGATTTAATAAGGTTATCTGGGAGTGATTGATCTGGAGAGCAGTTATCAACAGTCGCTTGCCGATCTGTGGGACAAGGGCACTCCGGTCCGAAAGGAATGCCCCGACGAACAGTTGGCCCGGTTAAAAGAAGATTGTCTTCTTTGTACTCGCTGCCAACTCCGGCAGGGATGCCGGCAGGTAGTGTTCGGGGAGGGAGGTCCCGGCAGTCGCCTGATGCTCGTAGGGGAAGGCCCGGGATCAGAGGAGGATCGCCTGGGCAAACCCTTTGTAGGTGCTGCCGGACAGCTGTTGGACCGGATTTTAGAGGCGGTTCAGATAAAACGAGATGAGGTTTACATTACCAACATCGTAAAATGCCGCCCTCCAGCTAACCGGGCCCCGGCACCCTCTGAAATAACCAGCTGTCTTCCCTACCTGCAGCAGCAAATTGTGCTGCTAAATCCACTGGTGATAGTTTGCATGGGAGCGGTGGCCTCGCGGACTCTCATCGGGGGTGCAATATCTATAACCCGACTGCGCGGCCAGTGGCAGAACATAGAAGGACGGCTGCTGATGCCCACTTTTCATCCGGCTGCTCTATTACGGGATCCAGGTAAGAAGAGGCCGGTATGGGAGGATTTCCAACAAATAGCCGGACGTTATCGCCAACTTTTGAAACAGGAGTCAACTGATGGCCAAAGAAAAAATTTTAATTGTTGACGATGAAAAAACCCTGGTAAAGGCTCTTAAGTTCAACCTGGAAAAAGAAGGATTCCGGGTGGCCGAAGCCTATAATGGGGAAGAGGCCTTGCAAAAAGTATTCGCAGATCCCCCCGATTTGCTTATTTTGGATCTGATGTTGCCGGAGCTGGACGGGTTGGAGGTCTGTCGTCGCATTCGCAAGAAGCTGGATATACCGATAATTATGCTTACCGCCCGGGGAGAAGATATTGATAAGGTACTGGGCCTGGAGCTGGGTGCCGATGACTATTTAACCAAGCCGTTTAATCCTCGGGAACTGGTGGCCCGGATCAAAGCAATATTAAGAAGAAGCGCTCCCCGAGAAGAAGATTTTAAACAATACATCCAGGTAGGGGATTTGCAGATAGATCTGTTGCAACACCGGGTTCGCTTGCGCCAGAAAAACATTGATCTTACCTCCAAGGAATTTACGTTATTAAGTTTTCTGGCTTCCAATGCCGGCAGGGTGTATTCACGGGAACAATTGCTGGAACAGGTTTGGGGACGTGATTACGATGGTGATATACGCACGGTGGACGTTCATATCCGCCATCTCCGTGAAAAGCTGGAACAGGATCCGGGAAATCCAGATCTGATCATTACGGTGTGGGGTACCGGTTACAAGTTTAGAGAGGAATTTTAATGCGCGGTTTTCGCAGCATCCGTTCCCGGCTGACCGTGGCCTTTTTGACGGTTATCCTGGTGGTAATGATAATTATAAGCCTTTTTTTGTATAATCTCTTGCAGCATTATTACCTGAGTCATTTCCAGGAAAACCTAACCCGAACCGGCTATCTGGCGGCGGAATTTGTGGCCGGTTACCTTAAAAATAAAACAGATCATGTACGGTTAAGCGGTCTGGCCGAAAATTTTAGCCGTCAGGCCCGGGCCCGGGTGTTATTTGTCGACATGGAGGGTATCGTAGTAGGGGATTCAGTGAGGATTGGGGGGCTGCTGGGAGAAAGCCTGGATCGGGAAGAAGTTTATATTGCACTGGCCGGTCGGGAACAGGTCAGCATTCAGTATAGCAAACAGACCAGGCAGAGCGTAATGCAGGCGGCGATTCCAGTACAGGAAAGCGGCACCTTGGTAGGGGTAGTTTTCTTGTCTGCCGGCCTGAAGGAGATTTACCAGACGCTGACAGATATTCAAAAATTTCTTTTGCTTACCACCCTGGTGGTAATGATCGTGGTGGGAGGAGGATGCATTATCCTGGCCGGGAGGTTTACCGGCAAAATAGAGCTGTTAACCGCTGCCGCTGCTGAAATAGCTGAGGGCAACCTTAATTTGCAAATTCCGGTTACCTCCAGCGACGAAATCGGACGTCTGGCAAAACAGTTCAATGTGATGGCGGAGCGCATAAACTTGATAACCCGCAACTTAAAAGATTTCGCGTCCAACGTTTCTCATGAACTGCGCACTCCTTTAGCCTCCCTGAGCATACTGGTGAAATCCATGCAGGAATATTCCATGGATCCTGGACAGCAAAAAGAATTTCTTCAGGATATGGATCGGGAACTGGAAAGGTTAATTAATCTGGTTCAAGATCTGTTGGAACTAACCAGAGCAGAGCATTTTCGGGATGCCCCCAGGGAAACGTTCTGTCTGGTGGAGCTGATTACAGAAATCATTAATCAAATTACACCCCGTTTTGATCGACAGGACCTGCAGTTAATAGCCCGGGACTTTCCTCCCGGGCCGGTGCAGGTCTACGGTTCTCTCTTTCAAATGCGCCTGGTAATTCATAACCTGCTGGACAATGCCCTGAAATTCACCTCCGCTGGAGGCTGGGTAAGGGTATCTATTGCTTTGGAAGGCAGAGAGGCGATTATCAAGATTGAAGATACCGGTTGCGGAATCCCATCCGGGGATCTTCCCCATATCTTTGAGCGGTTTTACCGGGTGGACAGGGCCCGCTCTCGGTCCAAGGGAGGCACCGGGCTGGGTTTGGCCATTGCCAGAGAAGTGGTGGAAGCCCATGGCGGAAAGATCCGGGTAGAAACCGGCCCCGGTAAAGGAAGCGCATTTTTTATTAATCTTCCCTTGTATCGTCCATAATTGTCACCGGTATTATTTTGGGATAAAATAAGGAAAAACAAACGAGGATGAACATGATTAGCTGTAAGCAGGAAATTTCCCGGCTCCTTGAGCCCCTGTTGGATATGGATCCTATCTGCATCAAAGATCTGCTGGAAATTCCTCCCCGTCCGGAAATGGGAGATCTGGCTTTTCCTTGTTTTGTTCTCGCGGCTACCTGGAAACAGCCGCCACCGGTAATTGCCGCGAATCTGGCTCGCCGGCTGACCGGAAAACGGGGAAACCTATGGCAGCGGGCCGATGCCGACGGTCCGTACCTTAATTTTCACCTGGACCCCCGGGCCCTGGGCCGGGAGACCCTGTCTGCGATATTTAGGGAAAGGGGAAGTTACGGGGGCAGTGCCCCTGGCAATGGGCGAACGATAGTGATCGATTACTCATCTCCGAATATTGCCAAGCCCTTCGGGATCGGGCATCTGCGCTCCACAGTAATAGGGCATGCCTTAAGTTTAATTTTTAGGACTTTAGGTTACCGCTGTGTTGGGATAAATCATCTGGGTGATTGGGGTACCCAGTTTGGGAAAATCATCGTGGCCTTTAAACTTTGGGGAAACGAGGAAGAGCTGCAAACAGACCCGGTAAGCTACCTTTTCCGGTTATACGTACAGTTTCACCGGCAGGCTGAACAAGTTCCCTCGCTGGAAGATGAGGCTCGTCACTGGTTTAAGCTGTTGGAGCAGGGCCATCCAGAGGCGGAAGAGTACTGGTGCAAGTTCAGGGCGTTGAGCCTGGAAAATTATCAGCGTTTGTATAAGCTGCTGGGCATAGAATTTGATTTTTATCATGGGGAAAGCCATTACAACCAAATGTTGGAACAGACCATAGCCCTGATCAAAGAGAAAGGGATTGCAGTGGAAAGCGAGGGGGCGCTGGTAGTAGACCTGGAAAAGTATGGGCTTCCCCCTTGCCTGTTGCAAAAAAAAGATGGGGCCACCCTTTACATTACCCGGGATATTGCTGCAGCCATTTATCGCTATCAGCAGTTTAAATTTCATAAGGCCCTTTACGTAGTGGGAGCGGAACAGAAACTGCACTTTGAACAGCTATTTAAAATCCTGGAACTTTTGGAATTTAACTGGGCCGGGAAACTGGTGCATGTTCCCTTTGGTTTGATCCGTTTCAAGGGAGGCCGGATGTCTACCCGTGAAGGGAAGATTATCTTGTTGGAGGAAGTTCTGGAAAAAGCGATTGGCCTGGCCCGGGAGATTATTGAGGAAAAAAACCCCGGACTTAAGGACAAAAAACAGGCGGCGCTGGCCATCGGCCTGGGAGCGGTGCGTTTCGGGGATCTCAGCAACGACCGGATCAAAGATATCGAATTTGATTGGAGCAAGGTAATGGACTTTGCCGGTGAAACCGCTTCCTATGTGCAATATTCCCATGCGCGCATCTGCAGTATTTTAAGAAAGGCCGCCTCCCTGGAGACAGATAAAACCGGGGAACTGGTTGACCTGCTCAAAGAGGATGAAGAGACAACCCTGTTGAAGTTGCTATCCATACTGCCGGAGAAAGTGCTGCTGGCGGCGGAGGGGTATCGCCCTTCCCTCATTGCCCGTTATCTGTTGGAGGTGGCCCGGGAATTTAACCGGTTCTATCACTGCTGCCCGGTGCTGAACAGCGAACCGGAACTGCAGGCGGCACGCCTGTTGCTGATCGTCGCAACTCGGCAGGTGTTGGCCAACGGGCTGGGACTGCTGGGGATCGATGCTCCGGAAGAAATGTAATCTGTCTTGTATTTCGCCCCGGTTTTTCCCTCTACTCCGGTGGAAGAGAACCAGGGCGAGGGGGTATGGCTAACAATGCCCGGGCGATAATATTCTAATGTTACCGGTGTAAAATTACCGCTGCTGCGGTCAAGGTGGAGATAAGGTGCTGGATTTGAAGTTTGTCCGGGAAAATCCGGAAATAGTCCGTAAAGCAATGGACTTAAAAGGAGAACAAGCGGATTTGGAGCTGCTGCTCTCCCTAGATATCAAGCGGCGAGATCTATTGCAGGAAACCGAATCATTAAAACAGTTGAGAAACAGGGTTTCCAAGGAGATGGGGCGATTACAAGGAACAAAAGATACCGACCTGACCTTGGAGCGAAAAAAAATGCAACAGGTTTCCAGCCGGATCAGGGGGTTGGATGATCAGATCAGGCTGGCGGAAGATCAGCTGACCCAAGTATTGCTCAGCCTGCCCAACCTTCCCCACCCGGAGGTGCCGCCGGGACAAAGCGAGGAAGAGAACCTGGAGATCCGCCAGTGGGGCACCTTGCCCGAGCCGTCGGCCACCCCTAAACCCCACTGGGAGATCGGAGAACAACTGAACATTCTCGATTTTCCCCGGGCGGGGAAGATCTCCGGTAGCCGGTTTGCGATTTACTATGGGGAGGGGGCCCGTCTGGAGAGAGCCCTTATAAATTTTATGCTGGATCTGCATACCACAAAACACGGCTACCGGGAGGTGTTTCCCCCGTTCATGGTGAACAGTGCCAGCATGACCGGCACCGGACAGCTGCCGAAATTTGCGGAGGATGCATTCAAGGTAGTGGACACGGATTATTATCTAATCCCCACTGCCGAGGTGCCGGTAACCAACCTGCACCGGGATGAAATACTGGAGGCGGATCAGTTGCCGCTTTACTATGTAGCCTACAGCGCCTGTTTCCGAGCGGAGGCCGGAGCCCACGGGCGCGATACCCGGGGGCTCATCCGGCAGCATCAGTTTAACAAGGTGGAACTGGTAAAGTTTGTAATCCCCGAGGAGTCTGACCGGGAACTGGAGGAGTTGGTCCAGGATGCTGAAAAGGTATTGCAGTTATTGGACCTGCCTTACCGGGTAATGTTGATGTGCGGTGGGGAGCTGGGATTTGCCGCCGCTAAAAAATATGATCTGGAGGTCTGGCTTCCTTCTGCCGGAATTTACCGGGAGATTTCCTCCTGTAGCAATTTTACCGATTTTCAGGCCCGGCGCGCCGGGATCCGTTACCGCCCCGCTCCGGGACGCAAAACGGAGTTTGTCCATACCTTAAATGGTTCGGGGGTGGCTGTGGGCCGCACCGTAGCGGCGATCTTGGAAAATTACCAGCAAAAAGACGGCAGTGTGGTTATACCCGAGGTGCTAAGACCGTATTTTTCAGGTAGAGATCGGATTAACGGGTAAGAAAATTTTCACTTTAGCTCATACGCCCGGCTATGGTTTTTCGGCTTACCGTAAAGCAATTCCCGGATCTTTGTGAGACAACCTGCCATTATGCCGTACGGTCGGACGATCCTGCTCGCCCGTAAACCGCAGAAAAACAATTCTATGGCAATCAAGGCAAATTGTAAAGGCAGGGTTCCCCCTGCCTTAATCTCCTCCCCCCTTGATGGGAGAGTTAGGGTGAGCATCATGTTCAGCAAATACCTTCTGTGGCTCGATCCCCGGGAGCTTGCCTTTATTGACAGGAACAATCGGCCATGCTATACTTTTTTTGCAGCCGCGGGAGGGGTGTCCGAGCGGATTAAGGAGCCGGTCTTGAAAATCGGTGTCCCGAAAGGGCCGTGGGTTCGAATCCCACCCCCTCCGCCACCGACAAGAGGAGAGATGGCCGAGCGGTCGAAGGCGGTCGCCTGCTAAGCGATTAAGCGGGAAAAAACCTGCTTCGAGGGTTCAAATCCCTCTCTCTCCGCCACATGCGCCCGTAGCTCAGTCCGGATAGAGTAACTGACTACGAATCAGGAGGTCGCAGGTTCAAATCCTGCCGGGCGTGCCAGAAATATAAGGGTTTATGGGGTTTCTGCCTAATCACTGAAGTGCTAAATACTGCTTTTGACACACTAATGACACACTACGGGGCAGAAAAAATGTCTGGGAAGGTTGCCGCCCTCCCAGACACGAATCTCATAAACAGGGTTATTGTTCAAGAAGGGAAGCCAGCAGGTTGCCAACCTTATTCGCTGCTTCCTTTCTCATTTTAGCAGTGACGCTTGAGTAAATGTCCATAGTAAACGCCGCCGAATGATGGCCCAGGGTTTCCTGTATTGTTTTAATGTCAACGCCTTGCTCAAGGGCTATGGTAGCGAAGGTATGGCGTAAGCCGTGGAATGTAACGTCTAGGCCGGCTTTTTTAATCAACCGGTCAAACACCCTTGTAAATGCCCTGGGGCAGGTGGGTTCACCCAGTTCGTTAGCGAATACCAAGTCAAGGCCAGAATTATATGCGCTACCGGCCATTAACCGGGCCTTATTCTGCTGCTTCTTATGCTCCCTTAATGCTTGTAGCACCGCCGGGGGAAGGTTTATAGCCCGTTTTGATAGTTTTGTCTTAGGCTCTTGAAG